>JAAUUD010000235.1 GCA_012031655.1 Anaerolineae bacterium
GTTGCGGGATGCGTGTTGAGTTCGGCCACATCAGCGCGCAACAGTTCATTCTGGCGTTCCAGGCGGCGCGTTGCTCGCGCAGGTTCTGGATGTCGCGCGCGTTGCTGACGTTGGTGGTGGCCTGGATGAGGTACAGTGCACCGATCAGGATGGCCACCACCACGAACAAAACCAACAGCGCGATGAACTGTTGGCGCTCGCGGTTGGTGTGTTTGTCGATGGTTTCCTGAGCCTGGCCCAGGGGTAAGCGTTCGTCCAGCATGGTGCCATTATAGCCAGGGCAGGGCAGCGGCGGCTAGTCCGCCAGTCTGATGTTCAACCGCCGCTGCAAGGCCAGGGCGGCAGGTTCCAGCCAGGCAGCCTGCAAAAAAGGCAGCAGCGGGGTGCTGGTTTCGGGCGGGCAGGCGGCCAACCAGGGCAGCCAGCGGGTGGCCACCCACCACAGCAGGCCCCAGTCATGCAGGGTTGCCCATTCGCTTGTGCTCCACAGCTTGCACCCTTTCTGGTCTTCCAGGTTGGCCAGGTAAAGCGCCGTGAGCAACTCGAGGGGGTGCTCGGTGGGCAAAAGCACCCGTGTTTGCTGTTGGAAGTGGACAACATCCAGAATGGCCGGGCCAATGCAGGCGGCGTGCCAACCGGTGACCTTCTGGCGCGCGTTCTCGCGCGAGGCTGCCAGGTTATCGGGCCAGTAGTCGCCGTGGATCAGGGTCATGGGTTGGGCTTGCAAGGGCGCGGCGACCTCTTGCAGGTGGGCCGCCAGGGTGTGCAGCAGTTGCCGATAGCGCGGCGCCTTGAGCCACTCTGGGGCGGGGGAGGCCGCCAACAACTGCTGGGTGGCTTGCTGGCTAGCGGCCAGGCTGGCCGCAAATTGCTTCCCCAGGGGGGCCTGCAGGCCCATTACTTCCAGGTCCTCCTCAAGCTCCCAGAAGCGGTTGTGCAGCAAAGCCAGGTTACGCATGGCCTCGCGATAGTCATCCAGTGTCCAGGCTTCGGGTGGGCGCAGGTCCTCCAGCAGTTCCAGCAGCAGCCATTCGCCCAGTTGCTGGCTGGAGAGGGTTTTTCCTGGTGCACCATCCGCCAGCAAGCGCGGGATCACCAGAAAAAGGAGCCACTCTGGCGCACGGCGCAGCAAGAGGGCCTCCACGTGGGTGGGCAGGGGGTCGCCCAGCGCGCACTTCTGGACAAACGCTAACTGCCGGGGTTCGCCATCCAACACAAAATCAATCAGCAGCACATCCTGCTGATAGAGGCCCAACCGCTCCCCGAAGGCGCCTGGCAAAACCTGCGGACGTGGCAGGAAGAGCGGATTTTGCTCCACAGCCACCTGGCTATGTGGCGAGGCCAGGTAGCGCTTCAGGAGCCAGGGCAAAGTTTTGGTCTGAAAACGCCAGTTAACCAAGAGCTTTACTCTACATGATCCCAACGTCGTCCATAGTTTACAGCAATTTTATCTAAAATCGCTTGCTGCAAGTCAATTTCGCATAAACTGGCCAGTTGTAATAGATAAAGGGCCACATCTGCCAGTTCTCCGGCCAGCGCTGCCCGGTCCCTAACGGCTTCGCCCCATTGGAAGTGTTCCAGCACTTCGGCGGTTTCCAGCGAAAGGCTGATGGCAATGTTGCGCGGGGTTTGCGGTCGGGGAGAGTCGGGCGCATGCCAGCCTTTGTCAGTGACCATCTGGTGCATCTGCGCCGTAAGTTCCTGTATTGTCATGAAGAGCCTGCCCTGTTGACCAACAGTGCAGGCCAGCATAGCACCAGCAGGCTAGCGGAGCAAGCCGCGTGGCTCAGTAGGCATTGGGGCTGCGCCCGGTGAGGGTTTGCCAGACCGTGCGCACGATGATTTTGAAGTCCATCCACAACGACCAGTTCTCGACGTAGTACAGGTCTGCGCGCAGGCGTTCGTCAATGGGCGTGTCGCCGCGCAAGCCGTTGACCTGCGCCCAGCCCGTAATGCCTGCTTTCTCGCGGTGGCGCTCGCTATAGCGCGGGAAGCGGCGGCGGAATTCTTCCACAAATTGACGTTGCTCTGGGCGCGGACCAACCAGCGACATCTGCCCATATAACACATTGATGAATTGGGGCAGTTCGTCTAGATTGGTGCGGCGCAGAAAGCGCCCAATGCGCGTGATGCGGGGATCGTTTTCCACTGTCCACTGCGCGATGCGCTCTGCATTGACGATCATGGTGCGGAACTTAAGCATAGGGAAGGGGCGGCCATCCAGCCCAACGCGCTCCTGCGTGAAGAAGATCGGGCCGTGGTCCTGCCACCAGATGAGGAAGGCAATCAGCAGCATGAAGGGGCTGAGGAGCACCAGGCCAACCCCGGCCCCCAGAATATCCACGGTGCGCTTGAGGCTGAGCTTCCAGCCCCGCAACGAGACGTCGCGCACACTCAATAGCGGAATGCCCACCAGGTCATCCACGGTTAGCGTCCCGGCGATGAAGGCAAAGTTATCCGGGTAGATTTTGATGTCTACCTCACCACGCTGGCAGAGCGTCACCAGGTAGACCAGCTCTTTACGGGTAGCCTCTGGAATGGCGATGATCACCTGATCTACGGAAAAGGTGTCGATGAGCTGCGGCAATTCCTCAATAGAGCCAACGACCTCTGCCTTGGCGACGCGCCCAGTGCCGCTTTCGGTCACCACGCCCACCAGGTTGTAGCCCAGGCTATAGTTGGTGCGGATGTTTTTAACCACACTCCGCGCGACTTCGCTATTGCCCACCACCAGCACATTATCGCGGGCGATCTCGCGGCGCTGCAAAAAGCGCACTACGGCGCCGTGGGCCTCGCGCCCGACCATCACGCCCACAATGCTGATGCCCCAGGCAAAGACGATCACGCCGCGCGGATAGTCAAATTGCAGGGCGCTGTTTTTAAAGAGCAGGGTCTCGAGCGCGATGGCCGTCACCGTGCCAATCGAGATGTTCTGGATGATCAGCCAGACGATATCAAAGCGGCTTTGGGCGCGGCGCTGGTGGTACATGCGGGCAAAGTAGAACACAAAAAGGACCGACAGCGTGAACAACACCGTCAGCGGCAGGTAGTTAAAGAAGGTGGGCGGATCGCTGGGGACAGAAAGCAGCGGCACATAGGAACGCAACCAGTAGCCCAGGAAAAACGAAAATCCCAGGGCGGTCGCATCCGTGACCATCAACAGCAACTGCAAAGCGCGCTTCAGGCGCTTGTGCCGAAGGGATGGCTTGGTTGCCGCATCTCCTGCCAGACTCGACGCCCGCCCTTCACCAGCAGTCCCAGCATCACCAGGCTGTGGAGCCACAGCGGGGTCTGCTGGCGGTAGTGCATCCGGTAGAACATCAGGGACGCGCGGTGAAACTCTTGCTGCGCCCTTTTGCTCTGTCGGCTGGCTGCGCGCTTCACGTGCAGCACCGTGACCGCTGGGTTGTAACGTATCGTCCACCCGGCTTGCTTGATCCGAAAGGCCCAATCCAGGTCCTCTCCATACATAAAGAAGCTTTCGTTCAGCAGGCCAACCTGATCGATGGCCTCGCGCCGCACCTGCATATACGCCCCCACCACAGAATCAACTTCGGTTTCCTGGTTGGGGTCCAGGTAGGTCATATTATAGCGCCCAAAAACACGGCTCCGTGGGAAGAGCTTGCTCAGGCCCATGATGCGGTAGAAACTGACCGCCGGGGTGGGGAAGGCGCGGCGGCAGGCATAGTCCAGCGAGCCATCGGGCAGCACCAGCTTGGGGCCTGCTGCGCCCATCCCGGGGTCGGCGTCCATGTAGGCCACCATGCGCGCCAGGGCATCCGGCGCCAGTTCTGTATCCGGGTTGAGCAGTAGGGCATAGCGCGGGGCATCTGGGCGGCTGGGCTGGCCAAAACCAAGCTGGCGCAGGCCTTGGTTGTTGGCGATGCTAAAGCCGTCATTGGTGGGGCTGGCGATGAGTTGCACCTGCGGGAACGCCGCCGCGACCATCGCCGCGCTACCATCGCTGCTGGCGTTATCCACCACCACCACCGCACAGCGCACCCCTTCGCTCGCCAGGACGCTCTCCAAGCAGCGCCGCAGCAACGCGCTGGTATTCCAGTTGACGATAACAATCCCTAAATCGTGCATGACGCGATTCTAACACGCCCCTGACGCTCGATCAATTGATGTTTGCCTGACGCCGCATTATACCCAGGGAGGCACACCGACATGCAGGGTCGGCTAGCACCCAAAATAGCGCCGAATGGAACATGCCGGGCCGGGCCAAGCCTTCTATAATCTATAGAAAGGGGCAAAGATGCCACCTTACGATGCAAGATATGAGTGATAAAGGAAAGCCCATGAACCGTCAAGAAAGCCTGGCCACCTTGCGTGCCAATCCGCAAGTCGCGGTGCTGGTGGTCGGCGCAGGGGTCAACGGCATCAGCGTTTTTCGGGAGTTGGCGCTGCAGGGCGTGGATGTGTTGCTGGTGGATCGGGGCGACTTCTGCGGCGGCGCCAGCGCGGGGTCCTCGCATATGGCGCACGGCGGCATCCGTTACCTGGAAAATGGCGAGTTTCGCCTGGTGCGCGAGGCGCTGAAGGAGCGCAACTTGCTCATCCAGAACGCGCCGCACTACGTCCAACCCCTACCCACCACCATCCCCATTTTTAGCTGGTTCTCTGGCCTGTTCAACGCGCCCCTGAAGTTCCTGCGCCTGCGCGATAAACCCGCCGAACGCGGTGCGCTGGTCATCAAAGTGGGCATGACGATGTACGACTGGTTTACGCGCGGGCAGCGCTCCGTGCCCACGCACAACCTCTATTTGCGGGGGGCCTCGCTACGCAAACGCCCGCAACTGAACCCGGAGATCGTGTGCACCGGGCGCTACTATGATGGCTTCCTCTCTCAGCCAGAGCGCATTTGCGTCGAAATGGTGCTGGATGCCGAGCAGGACAACCCAACAGCGCGCGCCTTGAACTACCTGAGCGTGGTCGATGGCGCGGGCGACACGGTGACGCTGTGCGACGAACTCACTGGGACGAACTACACTGTGCAACCCAAACTGCTGATCAACGCCGCCGGGCCGTGGGTCGACTTTGCCAACCGTGCGCTGGGTCATCAAACGCAGTTCATCGGCGGGACCAAGGGTGCCCATCTGGTGCTGGATCACCCCGAACTGCTGGCCGCGACCCGGGGCGAGGAAATTTTCTTTGAAAACCACGACGGGCGCATTGTGCTGATTTTGCCCTTCTTTGACCGGGTGATGGTGGGCACAACCGACATCCGCGTGGAAGACCCCAACCAGGCCCGCCCCACCGAAGAAGAAACTGACTACATCCTGGAGATGATCGGCAAGGTCTTTCCGGCCATTCAGGTAGACCGCTCGCACATCGTCTATAAGTTCACTGGGGTGCGCCCCTTGCCGCACAGCAGCACCTCGCGGACAGGCACCATCAGTCGCGACCACTCTATGCGCGAGGTCTCGCCGGATGACCAGGTGCGCTTCCCGGTGTTTGCGCTCGTCGGCGGCAAATGGACCACCTTCCGCGCCTTTTCCGAGCAGGTAGCCGATCAGGTGCTGGGGCGGCTCAACCAGGCCCGCAAGGTCAGCACGGCCAATATGCCGATCGGCGGCGGGCGCGCTTATCCCACGCTCCAGGCCGATCAGCGTGCCTGGCTCAACCAGCTCGAGGTTGAGACGGGCATCGAGACGGGGCGGCTGGCGACCCTGTTCGAGCGCTACGGCACCCGCGCCGCCGATGTCGCCCGGTATATGGCCGCCGGTCCCGACGCGCCGCTGCGTTCTCTGCCCGATTACACCCGCCGCGAGATCGGTTTTCTGGCG
>JAAUUD010000236.1 GCA_012031655.1 Anaerolineae bacterium
GCGCGCCCGCTTCAACGGCCCCGCAAGCGCGGGTCCAGTGCGATCACGCAGGCCATCGCCAAAAAAGTTGAAAGCCAAAGTGATGAGCACCAGCGCCACGCTGGGCACGGCCCAGATGTGCTGGTTAGCGGTAAAGCCGCCCAACTCGCGTACACGGCTGATCATCTCGCCCCAACTGGGTGTTCCGGGCTGCACCCCCAGGCCAATGAAACTCAGGAAGGATTCCGTGAAGATCAAACCGGGAACAGCCAGCGTGACCACCACCAGCAAGGGGCCGATGATATTGGGCAGCAAATGCACAAAAATAATGCGCCGATTGCTGGCCCCCAGGGCGCGGGCCGCTTCTACGAACTCTTTTTCCCGATAGGCCAACACCTGACCGCGCGCCAGGCGTGCCATGCCCAGCCAGCTCAGCAGGCCAATCGCAATAAACAAAAAGAGCAGGCCGCCCAGTTGGGTGTTTAGCTCAATAATCGCGCCCACCAACCCGCCTTCTCCCTGGTACTCGCGCTGAATCTCGCGGAAAAAGACGGACATCAGAATGATCAGCACCAGGTCCGGCAAGCCATAGAGGAAGTCGATGACGCGCATCATCAGGTTATCGACCGCGCCGCCGTAGTAGCCGGAGGTCAGGCCATAGACCAGCCCCACCACCAGGCTCACACTGGCGCCAATCAACGCCACAGCAATGGAAACCTGCGTCCCGTAAACCACCTGGGTCAGCCAATCAACGCCGCTCTGGTCTGAGCCTAGCAGAAAACACCATTGACGGTCCGGCGGTTCAAAAGCCTGCGGGGGCATTCGTTGGGATATTCCAGGCGTTGTTCTTCTGAAAGAACACTGCACCACGGCGCCGCAGCGCTTAGCCCTTGCCGAGCACAGGTGCCGGGGTCTGCAAAGGGTCAACCCGCTCCAGGCCGGGTGGATTGACGATATGGACGGATGCAAAACCACTTTTCTGGTCGATCAGGCCGACGTAGGTCCAGAAAGGGGCGCTGATGGCCATAAAGAAGAAAAAGAGGATGACCGCTAGCCCCCACACCGCCAGGCGGTTCCGGCGGAAGAGCCGGATGGCATCGCCCAACGGCGTAGAGCGCGGTGCATCGACGGGGCGACCCTGCCCCAGGTCAACGGGGTTGTGCCGATGGTGCTGCTGTAGCCATTTACGAGGATGTTAGCAACATAGCGGCGCAACCCGCAACTTTAGATGACGCGGTGGCAAGCCGCCCAGTGCCCAGGCGCGACTTCCAGAATTTCTGGGTCCTGCGTGTAGCAGTTCTCCAGCACCACGGGGCACCGGGTGCAGAAGTTACAGCCCTTAGGCGGGTTGGCCGGGCTGGGCAAATCGCCTTGCAGGATCACGCGCTGGCGCTGGCGTTCCACTTCCGGGTCCGGCACCGGCACGGCAGAGAGCAACGCCTTGGTATAGGGATGCTGGGGGTTGTTGTACAGCTCTTCCGAGTCGGCCATTTCCACGATGCGCCCCAGGTACATCACGGCAACGCGGTCGCAGATGTGGCGCACCATGCTCAGGTCGTGAGCGATGAAGAGGTAAGTCAGGCCCAATTCTTGCTGGAGGTCCTTCAGCAGGTTCACAACCTGCGCCTGAATAGACACGTCCAGCGCCGAAATCGGTTCATCGCAGACGATGAACTGCGGTTCCAGGGCCAGGGCACGCGCAATCCCGATGCGCTGGCGCTGCCCACCGGAGAACTCGTGCGGGTAGCGGTTGACGTAATAGGGGTTGAGGCCCACTTTTTCCAGCAGATAGGCCACACGTTCCTTACGTTCCTTCTCGTTGCCCACGCCGTGCACCAGCAGCGGCTCTGCGATGATGCGCCCAACATTCATGCGCGGGTTGAGCGAGGCGTAGGGGTCCTGAAAGATCATCTGCATCTCGCGGCGCATCCGGCGCATTTCGCCGCTGCCCAGGTTGGTCAGCTCCACACCCTGGAACTTCACCGAGCCCGAGGTGGCATTATAGAGTTGCAGGATGGTCCGCCCAGTGGTGGACTTACCACACCCGCTTTCGCCCACCAGGCCAAAGGTCTCGCCACGACGGATGTTAAAGCTCACTCCATCCACGGCCTTTACCGCGCCCACCTGACGCTGAATCACGATCCCACTGCTGATGGGGAAATGCTTCTTGAGGTCGGTGACCTCCAGCAACACCTCACCCTGCCCACTTGTGCGCTGTGCCATGGCAGGTTGCGCTTGTTGCACCATGTCAACCATTGACGTTCCTCCGAGCTTCGCGTACATCTACCCAGCAAGCAGCCAGGTGTTCCGGGTGGCCGCCTTCAACCGGCAGCAGGGGCGGGTTTTCTTGCCAGCATTTTTCAACCGCAAACGGGCAGCGCGGTGCAAAAGGGCACTGCGTGGGTAGCTCACGCATGTCTGGCGGCGACCCCGTGATGGGGATCAGCGGGATGTCGGGCTGATCCAGGCGCGGTAGTGAGTTCAGCAACCCCAGCGTGTAGGGGTGGCGCGTATCCTTATAGAGTTCGTTGACGGGTGCGCGCTCCACGATATAGCCCGCATACATCACCTGCACGGTATCCGAAATGCTGGCTACCACGCCCAGGTCGTGCGAAATCCAGATCATGGCCATGCCCAGTTTTTCGCGGAGGCGCTTCACCAGGTCGATGATCTGCGCCTGAATGGTCACGTCCAGCGCGGTTGTGGCCTCGTCTGCGATGAGCAATTGCGGGTTACAAGACAGGCCCATCGCGATCATCGCGCGCTGGCGCATCCCGCCGGAGAACTGGTGCGGGTAGTCGTCAATGCGCTTTTCGGCACCCGGGATGCCCACCATAGCCAACAATTCAACCGCACGGTTGCGCGCCTCGCGGCGATCCATGCCCAGGTGCAGTTGCAACGCCTCGGTGATCTGACGGCCAATGGTCAACACCGGATTAAGAGAGGTCATCGGGTCCTGAAAAATCATGGCAATTTCAGCGCCACGCACCAAACGCATCTGGTTTTTGGGCAGCTTCAGCAGGTCCCGACCCCGAAAAATCACTTCACCTTCGGTGACCTTGCCCGGGGGGCTGGGGATCAACCCCATAATCGACATGGCATGCACGCTTTTGCCGCTGCCACTTTCGCCCACGACGCCCAGTGTTTCGCCTTCGCGCAGCACATAGCTGATGCCGTTCACGGCATAAACAGTACCTTCGTCCGTGAAAAACCGCGTCGTCAGGTTTTTCACTTCCATTAAAACGGTCAAGGGTAGCACTCCTTAAACTGATGACTGTGGTTCCAACACCAGCCTGCCAGACCGTCCACCAGGCGCGGTAACGGCCAAATTAAGCTTAAATTGTAGGCCATGTTGGGGCAGCTTGCAAAGCATCAATTCTGACAAAATCCGAATTGAGGTGTTGGGCTGGTTAGGAAATTGCGCGGGTACTTCAAAATCGTTTTGTTTTGTGATATGATGCACTTTGCCTTTAACAAAATGTTAATCCTCAGTGTTCAGAAGTGGAACAAATAGAAAATTCATGAATAATTCGGTTCTAACGCTGTTCAAACTTTTGCTTGATGGTTGCTCTTGTTGCCAGCCTTGTACTATTATTCTACCAGAAGGATAAAGTGAGGCTACAGGAAATTGCCACCCCCTTAGGGTGGCATTGTGTGCTGGTTCGTTCTCAACCGGAAGCAGAGCAGGAGGTTTAGTCAACCGTGATCCAAGAAATCATGACCCGGGCAGACCAGCGAGGGTATGTCACCTATGATGATGTACTTGAGATTATGGAAGTTGATGGAGATGACCCTGCTGCTCTAGAAACGGTGCTGGAAGAACTCGATGAACTGGGCATTGAGTTCCGCCACCAGGATGAAGAACCCTCCTCCGAAGACCTGCTCGAAACCCACGACCTTGAACCTGAAGAAGATGAATCGGACCCCAGCATTGGCGACATTAGCGCGGTGTCGCCGGATGACCCGGTGGGGCTGTATTTTCGGCAAATGGCCCAGGAACCCCTGCTGACCGCAGAAGAAGAAGTTGGCCTGGCCAAGCGCATTGAACTAGGCCGCGAAGCCCATTTGCTGCTCTCGCTCAACCAGGAATGTACCGACCCCCGCACCCTACGCACGCTCACGGACCTGCTGCTGGATGGCCAGGAAGCCCGCGAGCACCTGGGCCGGGCCAATACGCGCCTGGTGGTGAGCATTGCCAAGCGCTACATGGGCCAGGGGTTGCCCTTTCCGGACCTCATCCAGGAGGGGAACGTGGGCCTGATGCGCGCCGTGGATAAATACGATTACAAACGTGGTAACCGTTTTTCCACCTACGCGACCTGGTGGATTCGCCAGGCCATCACCCGCGCTCTGGCGCAAAAGACGCGCACCATCCGCATTCCGCTGCACATGACCGAGCGCATCCGCCAGATGTACCGCACCGCCCAGGGCCTGGAGCAAGAGCTGGGCCGCCGCCCCACTCCGGAGGAAATCGCCACTGAGATGGCCCTGCCGCCAGAAAGCATCCGCGGCATGATGGACGCCAGCCAGCACGCCATCGCCCTCGAACGCCCGGTGGGTGATGACGGCGACAGCGAGTTTGGCGACTTCATCGAAGATCAGGACACCCCCAGCCCGGTGGAATCTGCCACGCAACACCTGCTCCAGGAAACGATCGAAGACGTGCTTGCCGAACTCACCCCGCGCCAGAGCCATATTTTGCGCCTGCGTTTTGGGCTGGGGGGTGGCGAACCCCACACCCTGGAGGAAATCGCCAACAAATTTGGCCTGAGCCGCGAACGCATCCGTCAGCTAGAGAAAGAAGCGCTGCGCCGCCTGCGCCATCCGCGCCTGGCGCACAACCTGCGCGACTACCTCACCTGATTGTTGCGCTGGCCGTTCATGCCAGAAGCACCAGCCTGCCAAGCCGAAGCTCGCTTCGGCTTTTTGCATGTTCAACGCTACAATAGACGAGGAATGAAGCCGCCTTAAGGACGCCATGGAACCGCTTTTCCTTGCCCTCAACAACGCCTACATCCTCTTTAGCTTGATCCTCGGCGCCTACGCGGTGATGCTGGCAGCGCGGGGCGTGCCCCTCAGCGGCAATTTCTGGGGCGCTTTGTGGACCAACACCGGGCTGGCAACCGCGATCTTTGCCCTGGCGCTGCTGATGACCCTCACCGGCTTGCGGCCCTATGGCATCCCTCCCAGCGAAGCACGGCAAATCCGCTGGGTGTACTATTTGTATGGGATTTACTTTATCATCAGCCTGCCTGGCTTGTTTACGCTGCTGCGTGGCAACGACACCGGGCGCGCTGGCATCTGGTTTGGGAGTGTGGCCCTGTTTAATGCAGCGGCCAACTATCGTGCCGCATACGGTCTAGTTGATGCCTGGGAGTGAGCCATGAGCAAAAAAAGCGTGCTGATCGTCGATGATGAAATTGATACCCTGCGCTTACTCAAAACAATTGTGGAGATCAGCGGCTACCAGGCCTACACCACGCTCAACTCGATGGATGCCCTTACGCTGGCCCAGGTCGAGCAACCAGATGTGGTGCTGCTGGATATCATGATGCCCAAGATGGACGGTTTCCAGCTCTGCAAGCTGATGCGCGTCCATCCAGAGACCAAAGACCTGCCCATCATTTTTGTAACGGCCTATTCTGCCCTGGATTTGGAAGATCGCCGCAAGGAAAGCGGTGGCGACATGGTGCTCCCCAAGCCCGTCGGCATGGATTCGCTCATTGAAGCGATTGAGAAGGTGCAGACCATGCCGCGTGCACGGCCTGGCGGTGTCGCAGACGAAGCCCCTCCCCCGCTAC
>JAAUUD010000237.1 GCA_012031655.1 Anaerolineae bacterium
CCGTCCGGCATCCGTTCGCTGGATTTCTCTTTCCAGCACCGCCTCGGAGAGCGCAGCGCTGGCCACTTCGTCCAGGCGGCGCTCGTCATTGATGAGCCGCGACATCCGATGCGCGGATTGCTGATATTCTACCAGGCGGCTATAACGGTGGCTTTGTAAGCTGTTTTCCAGAAGCGACGCCACCACACCGCAGAACTGCTCCACCAGCGGCAGCAAGCTCTTGGAGAGAGCCGCCGGGCGCTGGGCACCCAGCACAACAAACCCCTGCGCACGCCCATTAAAAAAAAACCGGCAAGCGCAGATACTCCGGCACGCCAAAAGCCTGCGCCTCGGCTTCATCGCGCGAAAGGCTGGCCAATTGTGCCTGGCGGACCTCGTCTGATTGCTCGGCCAGACGTTCTGCCCAGAGTGCCTGATAGACCTGGGGCGCGTGCAAGTATGAAAGCGCCGGGGAAAATCGGCGCTGGCTACGGTTGGTGATGAAAATGGCCAGGGCATCGATCGGTAGCGCTTCGAAAGCCCAGGCTGCCAGGCGCGCATACACAGCCGGGAGCTGGTTCAGTGCAACTTGCTTTTGCTCCAGGTATAATTGCAGCAATGCAGCGAGCGAGGGTACTGCGATCTGTTGACCTGCCATCCTAATTTGCCCCAGCTTATGGAAACGTCTGGCCGACTTTTGCACACACTCTTCAGTATACTGCGAAACTGACCTGGCTAAGACAAACCGCCCACTGAATAATTCGTGAAAGACAGGTTTTAATATTCAAACCCAGATGAGCGCAAAACAAACCCAGGCCCAGGAGTTTTTTGCCCGCAACGCCAGCTACTACCTGCGCAGCGCGGTCCATGCCGGGGGCTACTCTCTGGCGCGCCTGGTGGAAACCCTACGTCCAGAACCCAACGCCCTGGCGCTGGATATCGCGACCGGGGGCGGGCACACCGCCCAGGCCCTGCGCCAGGCTGGGATGCAGGTCATCGCCAGTGACCTCACCGGGCCTTTGCTGGCCGCTGCGCGCGGTCTGGCGCCGCCAGGTAGCCACTTTGTGCGCCACAGCGCAGAGCAGCTTCCCTATCCCGCAGGGTGCTTTGCCCGGGTAAGCTGCCGCAACGCCGCCCATCACTTTGTGGATGTGCAGGGCTTCCTGCGCGCAGCAGCGCGCGTGCTGCAACCTGGTGGCTTGCTGGGTGTGGTGGATATCCTCTCGCCGATTGTGCCGCGCGAGGCGCGCTATTGCAACCTGTTCGAAACCCTGCGCGACCGCTCTCATAACTGGGCACACAGCATGCCAGACTGGATATTTATGCTGGAACAGGCCGGGCTTCAGGTTCTGCACACCGAGCAGTTCGACCTGCCGCTGATGGTGGGGGTCTGGGCTGCCGGGGCAGGCTGCAACACAGAAACCCTTCTGCGGCTACGCGCCATGTTGCTACAGGCCCCCGGTGAAATCCGAACCTGGTATAAGGTCTCAGCTAAAGATGGCTGGTCTCCCTGGGCGGATGTGCCCTTTGCCCTGCAACAGGGCCTCTGGGTGGCGCAAAAACCGCCTATTTAATGTTTTTGTAAAAGATCCAGCCCTGTAGCCCACCCAGGCGCACGGCCTGACCATCCATCACGGGCAAAATTTCGCCGGGGGAAAGGCGCAGGTCTTCCACAAAGGTCCCATTCCGCGAGCCCAGGTCTTCCACATAAACCTGGCTCCCCTGGCGCAACAAGCGCACGTGCACCCGCGAGATGCCCGCCGGATAGGCCCCAAACGGCGCCAGGTCAATATCGGGCTGGTCGCCTGCCTCCGAACGCCGCCCCAACGTCAGGCTTTCTTCCAGCGTAAACTGGAGCGTGCGCGGATTGTTCGCAAAGACCATCAACACCGTGCGCGGCTCGCGTTCTTCGCGCAGCAAGCGGTCCAGGTCAATCTCTTTATTGATCGCTTCTTCCCCGCTAGGCAGGTCGCGGGGCGATAGATTTTTGGTTTCGTCCATAGGGCCTGTCCTCATGATCATTCTTCGGCATTAAGCATATCAACAAAGGGACCTGCTGGCTGCATCACCAGCCCTTTACTGACATCAGTGGGTAGCACCAGCCTGCCCAGGACCTTGCTACCCTGTCCCTATCTTCTATTATACCAGGCAGACCCGCTCAAGGGGTGGGCGTGGCTGCCAACCCACTTAAGGTTTGCTCAATTTGGCTGAGGGTGTTGGTCACCAGGCGCAACCCAGCCTGCTGGTTGTTCATCTGCCGCCCCAGGTCTGCATACTCAGCCGCCGTCAGGCTGTCGCGGTCCGTGCAGGCGGCGCCCACATCGTTGTGCAGCGTGGTCAGGAAGCTTTCTACCTGCAACAGGTTGTTGATGATCTGGGTATCTTCAGCCAGCAGCGGCTCCTCCAAGCTGATCCAACCAGGCTTCTGGGGCAGTTCGATCTCGCGTAGCGCCAGGCAATCGACTGGGTCCACCGCCAAAACCTCGCCATAGCGCACCAGGTCGGCCTGCTTGGCTTGCGCCCAGTCGCGCGTCTCTTCCAGTGCCTCAGTCCGTGTTTCGGGGTCGTCCGTTTGGTTGAGTTGATCATTAATAACCACAACCAGCACCAGGCACGTCAGCACCACCGCCAACAGCACCACAATACGGAAGGGCCGCCGCCGCCGCTGGGCGCGTGCTTTGGCCTCCAGCAATTCCTGCGCGCGCTGCTGCTCAAGCTCTAGCTGGCGTTCGCGCTGTTTACGCAGCGATTGCGCATAGCTCCATTGTTCGTCGCTGACGTTCTCTGGCCCGCCAATCTCCCGGTCGCGCAGCAGCCGCGCCTGCGCCAGTTCGGGCCACTCCACGCTGCCGTCATCCCCCTCCAGGGCCGCCAGGCGCGCCCGCTCGCGCTCAATTTGGCGCCGCTTGAGGACTTCTAGCGTGGCCACTGCTTTGCTGGCCAGCGCGCGAACCTTGGGGTTATCGTCCAGCTCCGCCACCTGGCCCAGTGTGGGCAGCAAGCTGGTGTCGCCCAGCTTCCCCAGGGCCAGCACGGCGGCATAGCGCTCTTTGGGGTCGGGGTGTTCCAACTGCTGCAAAAGCTTCCGCACCTTGCGCTTCATGAGAAATAATGCCTTTCGTCACCCAAAAATGATCACTCTTCAGCATAGCACAGCTAAAAATAATCGGTGAGAATTGAGCTAGGTCAGGCAAGCGCCAGGCAGAAGCCGCCCTGGTTTAGTGTTTTTGCACAAAAAACACAGGTTTTGTTTTATACTAATTGAACAAATAGCGCCTAGCTTTTGCCTAGGCAAGGAGAAGTCATCGAGATGGGTATTGCCCACATGCACCAGCGAACAGCCTCTGAGACTGCGTATCAAACAGCGCTGGCGCAGTTCGACCGCGCCGCGCAGTATGTCAGTGCGCGCGCGGATTACCTGGAATTTCTGAAGTACCCCAAGCGCGAGATGGCCGTGAATTTTCCGGTGAAGATGGATAATGGCACCGTGGAAATGTTTACTGGCTACCGTGTGCATCACAACACAGCCCTGGGCGCCACCAAGGGCGGCATCCGCTACGCGGCCACCGTGAACCTGGACGAGGTCCGCGCCCTGGCCATGTGGATGACCTGGAAGTGTGCGCTGGCGGGCCTGCCCTATGGCGGCGCCAAAGGCGGCGTGGTGGTGGAGCCGAAGAACTACAGCCCGAGTGAGATCGAACGCCTGACCCGCCGCTATGCGACGGAGATGATCGTGATGTTTGACCCACGCGGCGACATCCCCGCCCCCGACATGGGCACCAACGCGCAAACCATGGCCTGGATTATGGACACCTATTCCATGACGGTCGGCCATTCGGTGCCGGCGGTGGTCACCGGGAAGCCGATTGACCTGGGCGGCAGCCAGGGCCGCAACGAAGCCACCGGGCACGGCACCATCATCGCCATGGTCGAGGCGCTCTCGCGCCAGGGCAGCCACAACCCACAGGAGACCCGCCTGGTGATCCAGGGGTTTGGCAATGTTGGCACCTTTGCCGCGCTCTATGCCGCCCACCTGGGCTACCAGATTGTGGCGGTGAGCGACATCACCGGCGGCGTCTACAAAGCCAGCGGCTTGAGCATCCCTGAGATTTTTGCCTTTGCACAACGCGGCAGCGCGCTCAATGAATATCGCGACCAGGACGTAGACTTTGTGACCAACGATGAACTGCTGGCGTTGCCCTGCGAGGTGCTTATCCCGGCGGCCATGGAAGGCCAGTTAACGGACCGCACAGCGCCGCACGTCAAGGCCAAGCTGGTGGTAGAAGGCGCCAACGGCCCCACCACGCCCGAAGCTGATGATATTTTGCAGGACCTGGGCGTGATTGTGGTGCCAGATGTGCTGGCCAACGCGGGGGGCGTCATTGTTTCTTACTTTGAATGGGTGCAGGGTTTGCAGGCTTTCTTTTGGGATAAAGATGAGGTGTTCCGCCGTCTGGAGCGCCTGATGCGTCAATCTTACGACCGTGTAGCCCTGACCGCCGAAGAAAAGAAAATCACCCTGCGCACGGCTGCTCAGGTGGCCGCTATTCAGCGGGTGGCCGATGCCACCGCAACGCGCGGCATTTACCCCTAAACTAACAACCTCACGCCCTGAGTTGCTTGCTCAGGTTGCTGCCCGGCCCCGCTGCCTTCGCGGCTGGGGCCCGGTTTTTTTTGCGCCATGCCCTGCAGGGAGGTACACTGCGGGCGCACCTGTAGTCCATAAGGGGGAAAAAACCATGTCGGACTTGCCAAACATCAACCAGCCGCCCCAGCAGCAACCGCTGTCGCCGCTCCCACCCCAGCGCAGTTCGGGCGGCACGCGGAGTTTCATCCTCATTCTCTTGGGGCTGCTGGTGATCTGCATCTGCCTGGTGCCCATCGTGGTGATCGTCGTGCTGGCTCTGCTTGGCCCGGCCATCGGCAACGTGTTTTCAGAAATCGAGCAAAGCCTGATCACGCCCGCACCGGGGTTCATCCTGCTCTTTTTCCGCTAATCCCTGCGCCCCGGGCAGGCAAAACGCGCCCAGAACGGCTATAGTTGTGGGGGGAAGGAAGGAGCCGCCATGGGCGAACGCATTGATGTAATGATCAGCAGTACCGCACGTGACTTGCCTGCCTATCGCCAGCAAGCGATGGATGCAGTCGTGCGCCAGGGCATGTTTCCGATCATGATGGAACACCTGCCCGCCATGGACGAAGACGCTGTTTCGGCCTCGCTGGCCATGGTGGACGACGCCGAGATCTACCTGGGCATCTTTGCCCGGCGCTATGGCTACATCCCGGCAGGGCACGCCATCTCCATCACTGAGATGGAATACAACCACGCGGTCGAACGCGGCATCCCACGCCTGATCTTCATCATGGCGGAGGACTTCTCCTTTGAACACCAGGAAGAAGGCGCCGCCAAACGCCTGCAACTGGGCCAGTTCATCGAGCGCCTGCAAACCGAGCAGGTGGTGAATTTCTTCAGCACTCCGGCGGACCTGCGCGCCCAGGTAATCAACAGCCTCTCACAGTTTTATAAGCGCCGCAGCAACCCCCTCCAACGGACCAGCAGCATTCCTGCCCTGCCAGACCCCTACATCGCCCACCCCTACACCCTGCTAGAGACAGAAAGCCTGTTTGGCCGCCAGGAAGAGCTGGCCCTGCTCACGCGCTGGGCGGCGGGCGGCGACCCAGAATTAGAAACCACCCGCGTGATGAACATCGTGGCGATTGGTGGGATG
>JAAUUD010000238.1 GCA_012031655.1 Anaerolineae bacterium
CCGCACCGTGACCACGCTCCCGGCGCAGGGGCGCAGCCTGGCCCTGCACCCCGCAGGGCTGGTTGCTCTCTGCGGCGGCAGATGGCGAGGTGCTGCTATGGGACCCCAACCAGCAAACCCCGCTGACCACGCGCCTGCTGGGGCACCAGGGCACCGTGTGGAGCGTGGCTGTCCACCCTGTCGATCCCATCTTCGTCACCAGCGGGAGCGACCGACAATTGCGCGTGTGGGATGCCCTGGCCCATGTGCCGCGCGGCGACGGGGCCGATGTAAACTCCGAAGCCTTTGCAGTGGCTTTCTCGCCGGATGGCGCCCAACTGGTGAGCGGCCACCAGGATGGCAGCCTGCGCTTCTGGCGCTATGCAGACGCGACCCTCAGCAGCGATGGCGACCCCCTGCCCGAAGTGCACCCCCGGAGCGTCCTGGCGCTGGCCATCAGCCGCAATGGAACGCAACTGGCCAGCGCAGGCGATGAGGGCACCATCACGCTCTGGGACCTGGCCACGAGAACCCCGCTGGGAACGCTCGTTCCCCAGGCGCCGAACCCAATTAACGCGTTGGCCTTCAACCCCCAGGCCCCGGCTCAACTGGCGATGGGCGATAGCAACGGGCTGGTCCTGCTCTGGGATGCGGATCAGCGTGTCATCTGGCGCAACCTGGAAGGGCACAACACCACCATCAACAGCCTGGCCTTTAGCCCGGATGGGCGCACCCTGGCCAGCGCCAGCCGCGATGGCACCGTGCGCCTGTGGGATACCGCCAGCGGCGCCCTTCGCTTGCCGCCGCTCACCAGCCCGACCAACGCCTGGGTGATGTCTGTAGCCTTTAGCCCGGATGGGCGCTTGCTGGCCACCGGCGATGATGAACGGCGTGTGCAACTGTGGGACGTGGCCAGCGGGCAAGCCCTGGGGGGGCCTTTCGTGGGCTTTTCGGATTGGGTGATGCAGCTGAGGTTTGTGACCGAACCGCCCAGCGTGGTGGCCGGCATGTTAGATGGCAGCCTGGTTCAGCTTGATTTTGCGGTGGAGGCCTGGGTGGGGCGCGCCTGCCGCATCGCTAACCGCGAGTTTACGCCTGAGGAAGCCAGCCTGCGCCTGCCAGGCGAAACCCTGGGTCGGCTGTGCAGCAACTAATGTGTCTGAGGAGCCAGGGGAGGGCCGGTTAACCGGCCCTCCCCCACAAAAGCTCAGGAGCCTTCCTTCGCCACCTCGCTACAGGCCAGGTTGTTGACTGGCAACACGGCAAAGGTATCGTTTTCAAAGACGCTCTCGCCCTCGATTCCCCAGACGCGAAAGACCAACGCGTAGTCGAGCGTGTAGCGCGCCGCGACCGCGCACACCTGCGTCTGCGAAAGCGGGGTAAACGAAAAAGTCTCGGGGTCAAAGCCCAGCGCCAGCATACGCTCGTACCACTCCACCGCCAGGTCGCTGTTAAAGACCAGCAAGGTGCCGTCTTTCCAGTCGCTCAGGTGCGCCCGGCGCGCCGTAAGCCGAAAGCCATCCAGCGTGGGCGGGGTGAGGAAGGTTACGCTCCGTGGCGTATTATCCCGCACCCAGAGCTGAACATGTTGCCAGTCCTCGCTCACTTTGATCTGCTCAGGCGGGACGCGGGTATCCAGAAAAAGCGGCACGTTCAAAAAGAGGATGGCAAACAAAAACCAGCCCATCAAGCGCTGGGTGTTGAAGGTCTGTTGCTGCGATGGCTGCCCGGATAAATATTGAATACGCCAGATCGCAACCAATAACCCCACAATGATCGCCCCCAGCGCCAGCCCTTCCAGCGGGGTGAGGTGCGTGCCATCGCGCGAGGCGTCAAAGTCCAGGTAATGGTCATAAGGCAGCGGATTGGGGAGTGGGTAGAGCTCCAGCACAATGCGCGGCGCCACCAGGATCACCGTCAGGCCCAGCGCCATCATAATCTGCCGACGATTGCCACCCAGCCAGGTGTAAATGATGTTGGCCATGTAGAGCGTCGCAAACAGGTTGAGCACCCAGGTGCTACGCACCAATGAAGCTGGATGATAAACGGCACCGGGATCAACTCGGTGAAGAGCGTCCCCACGATACCCAACAGCACAATGCCCTGAGACATCCAGAGCACTTTGCGGTTGGTTTCCCGGGGGGCAAAGCGGGCCGCATAAACCCAGAAGGCAATCACCAGGCCAAAGAGCACCCAGAGTTGCAGGTTCACGGAGAAGGGGAAGATGGCATACCACAGCCGCACCCGCATGATCTCCACGAAGGTCTCCACGGGCACGCTTTGCTCCTCGATGATGGCGGAAGAAGTGACCAGACGCCAGATCATCACTGGCGAGGCCATCAACCCCATCATTAGCGGAATGCGCACCAGCCGCCAGGACCACAGCTCACGCTCCCGCAGCAGCAAAAAGGCCCACACCATCGCAAAGGAGACCGCCGTCATCGCGTTGATGTTGGCCGAAAAGCCGATCAGCGCTGCCGCCAGGAGGTGCCGCTGTCGCAGCGCCAGCGCCAGCCCCACCAACTGGATGCCAATCGCGGTGGTGGTGTGCGTGGGGAAAGACGAATGCAAAAAGTCGCCGCCCGGGTTGGGGAGCCAGGTGGTCCACAGCAGCACCGCAATCGGCCCTACATGGCGCCCCGGGAACAGGTGCTCGGCCAGGTAGTACATCCCGGTCACCGTCATCCCCAGCGAAGCCACATACAGCCCCAACAGCAAGAGGTTCGAGGGCACATAGCGCGAAAGGAATCCCAGCACCGGGTAGAAGAAGGTCATGTAGTTTTCGCGGGCATCCAACAGAATATCGCCCTGAAAAAGCGTGTCATCTGCGTAGGAATAGAGGATGGGCAACTGCACGGCCTGGTCGCTGAAGTTGTTCACCTGGGCGTAGACAAAACCTTCTTGAATGCCAAACCCCACCAGCAAGGTGCTGAGCACCAGAAAAACAAATTGCCAGCGACGTTCAAAAATAGCGGACCCCACACGGCGCCAAAACTCACGGCGGCGCCGCTCCACAGAGAGAGGTGCCATAAAGCGTATCCTGTCCTTGTTTCCGGCCAGAAGCCAGATAATTGCAGAAGGTGCCAGGTCATAAACCCCCCGGCGCGCAAACCATCAGATAATTGGGTGGATTATACACAATTTTCCACTGCTTGCCTGATGGAAAGCTTTACAGAATCTGAGAAAGAAAGAGGCGGGTCCGTTCGTGGCGCGGGTTGGCGAAAAACTGGTCCGGTGGGGCCACCTCCACAATGCGCCCATAATCCATAAAAATCACCCGCGAGGCCACCTCGCGCGCAAAGCCCATTTCGTGCGTCACCACGCACATGGTCATGCCGCCATAGGCCAGTTCGAGCATGGCATCCAGCACCTCTTTGATCATTTCGGGGTCCAGCGCGCTGGTTGGCTCATCAAAGAGCATGATCTTGGGGTCCATAGCCAGGGCGCGGGCAATGGCCACGCGTTGCTGCTGCCCGCCAGAAAGCTGGCCGGGGTACTTATGGGCCTGGTCGAGGATGCCCACCCGTTCCAGCAGGTGCCGCGACTTTTCGCGCGCCTCTTGCCTGGGCCGCCCACGCACGCGCCGTTGGGCCAGGGTCAGGTTACCCAGCACGGTCAGGTGCGGAAAGAGGTTGAACTGCTGGAAGACCATGCCCACTTCGCGCCGAATTTCCGCGATGTTGCGGGTGTTGTTGGTGAGCGCAATACCATCCACCACAATCTCGCCCTGCTGGTGTTCTTCCAGGCGGTTGATGCAGCGGATGAGCGTGGACTTGCCCGACCCCGATGGCCCGGCAATCACCACCACTTCGCGCTCGTAAATCTCCAGGTCAATGTCCTTGAGCACCTGAAAGTTCCCAAACCACTTGCTGACGCCGCGCATCAGGATGATGGGCGGGGCCTTGAGGTTGGGTTGGGGGCGTTGGTGCTCCGGCGGGAATGCGGCTGGCTCCATACCACGGTTCCTTAGTTGGGTTACCTGCCTGTTTGTACACCATCCCTGGGGGGACCGCCAGTGATAGGGATTGCCGGGAGCGCGCGGTGGCGGTACAGTTTGCGGCAGCCCAATGTTTTTTCCTGGACCATGGAAAGGCCCGCTCTGTGACGCTATCACCGGATGAATATCCACACCGCCGCTTTAATCCCCTCACCGGGGAATACGTCATTGTTTCGCCGCACCGCACCCAGCGCCCCTGGCAGGGCAAGCAAGACAAACCCGCGCCAGACACCCGCCCGGCCTATGACCCCGCCTGCTACCTCTGCCCCGGGAACACCCGCGCCAACGGCGAGACCAACCCACACTATCAGGATACTTTCGTCTTTACGAACGACTTTGCCGCCCTGTTGCCAGATGCCCCGCCCCGCCCCGCAACTAGCCATCCCTTGCTGGATGCAGAAGGCATCCAGGGCACTTGCCGGGTCATCTGTTTTTCGGCCCGCCACGACCTGACCCTGCCGCGCATGGAGCTTGCCGCCCTGCGCCGTGTGGTAGACCTCTGGGGGGAGCAAAGCACGACCTGGGCCAGACCTATCCCTGGGTGCAGGTGTTTGAGAACAAAGGGCAACTGATGGGCGCCTCCAACCCGCACCCGCACGGCCAGGTCTGGGCCAGCAGCCACCTCCCCAACCAACCCGCTCGTGAAGATGCCCAGCAACGCGCCTATTTTGCGGCCCAGGGCGCGCCTTGCTGGTGGGCTACGCCGCGCTGGAGAGCGACCGCGCCGAGCGTGTGGTGGTCGAGAACGCAGATTGGGTGGCGGTGGTGCCTTTCTGGGCCGTGTGGCCTTTTGAAACCCTGCTGATGCCGCGCCGCCCGGTGCAGCGCCTGGACGATCTGCAAGCCACGGAGCGAGACAGCCTGGCGGAAATCCTCAAGCGCTTGCTGACGCGCTACGACAACCTCTTCGAAACATCCTTCCCCTACTCCATGGGCTGGCATGGCGCGCCCTTCGATGCGCAGGACCAGCGCGGCTGGCAACTGCACGCCCACTTCTACCCGCCGCTGCTGCGGTCCGCCTCTGTGCAAAAGTTCATGGTGGGTTACGAAATGCTGGCCGAAGCCCAGCGCGACATCACCGCAGAACAGGCCGCCGAGCGCCTGCGTGGTCTTTCCGAAGTGCATTATCTGGATCGGAGCGATGCCGAATGACCCCTCGCGAGCGTGTTCTGGATACCTTTGCTGCCGAATGGGGCAGCCCGCCTGCTTTTCTGGTTCGTGCGCCGGGCCGGGTGAACCTCATTGGCGAGCACACCGACTATAACGATGGCTTCGTGCTGCCGATGGCCATTGATCGCGCTGTGTGGATCGCGCTGCGGCCCCGCCAGGACCGGCAGGTGCGCGTGCTGGCGCTGGACTTCGACGCAAACTGGCTTGAGTTTCAGCTTGACGCGCTGGAACGTGGCCCTGCCAGCCCGGCAGAGTACCTCAAGGGGGTGGCCTGGGCCTTGCAAGAGGCCGGGCATCCTTGCAGGGCTGGGAAGGCACCCTACAGGGCGATGTCCCCATTGGCGCGGGGCTGTCTTCTTCGGCGGCGCTGGAGCTGGCCACCTTGCGCGCTTTTGAGGGGGCCTCTGGCTTTTCTCTGGCGCCACCAGACCGCGCCCGCCTGTGCCAGCGCGCTGAGGTGGAATGGGTGGGGATGAAGTCTGGCATTGATGGATCAGATGATCTCGGCGGCGGCGAGCCGGTTCGGCGTGCTGATCGA
>JAAUUD010000239.1 GCA_012031655.1 Anaerolineae bacterium
CATCGAGGTATTGCTGCACAATGAGCCGGTCATTCAGGCCCAGCAAATTGATGCGAACGTTGGTGGATGCCCCTTCTACGGCAGCCAGTGCCAGGCGCAAGCCCACCGCCGCGTCAATCGCGGCATTATGATTCCCCAACTCGGCGGCTTGCCCAAGCGCTTGCAGGCTCTCGTAGGCATAGCGCGCAATTTCCAGTTGAACATCGGTGGCGGCCAGCGTGGCGGCCTGAATTGCCCTTCGCGCTCCGGGGATTGGCTGGGCATCCGCAAGGCGGCCAGCAAGCCCTCAAAAGCCTCCACGTCCCGGTCAATGGCTTGTAAGAGCTTTTTGCGCAAGGGCAACATGGCAACGCGGATAGCCAGCATATTGGGGCGCACTTCTTCGTAGCCGCGCTTGTCCTGCGTGAGCCCGGCGACCATCTCCGCGAGTGCTGCCGCCAGGGCGCCCCGTTAGCGCAGCGACAGCCCCCCCCGCCGGGGGTCACGGTGGCTGCGGCCAAGGCATCGGCAAAGTCTTCCAGGCCAGAAACCTGGTGCGGCTCTGGCAGGGTGAGGTGCTGTGTGGCATCCAACGGGACCGGTGGCTCCTCATGCGCCAGCGGGAGTTGGTCTGCCTGGGCCTGCGCGATGCGCGTTTCGAGCAGGTTCGCCGGGTCGATGGCGGGCATCTGCATATACCAGGCGGCGCTATCCAGCAGCACAGCCTGCGGGACGATCCCCTGAACCTGGGTTTGCTCGATCTGCACACCAAAGCGGGCTGCCTCGCGCCGGATGGCCTCCAGCAAGCGCCCAATCGGCACACGCTGATAATCCTTGAGCGTGACCTGCAACAGGCCCCGGCCTTCTTCCTGACCCACCAGGGCCACGACCTCGTGCCAGCCGCCGGCTTCGCTGATGGCCTCCGCGATGGTGCTCAGGACCTCGTAATGAGCAGTAGAAAGCACCACACGCAGCTCGACCGGGGGCCAATGGACGCCGATCAGCACCGCCCCAGCCCGCCCCAGCAGCGCCGGACCATAATCCGGCATCCAGTGAGGGTCTGTGGAAATGTGGCGTTCCAGATGTTCATACTGAAAGTGTGGGTGAAGCAGGTTATGCAGATGTTGGCGCTCCAGCCGCACCGCCGCCGCCCCGTAGAGATACACAGGAAGCTGCAAGCTCTGGGCGATAGAATGGGCCAGGCGCCGTGCATGATGCACACAATCTTCCAGAGAAAGATCGCGCACGGGCATAAAAGGCACCACATCCAGCGCACCCAGGCGCGCTTGCGTGCCACTGTGCTGCGTCAGGTCGATGAGTTCTGCCGCACTACGGATGCCCGCAAAAACGGCCTTCTCGACCTCCTCCGGCAGCCCAACCAGGTTAATCTGCGTACGGTTAGCACTGGGATTCGACTGGGTTTCGAGCACAAAACTCCGCCAGCGCGGGTCATGGCGCGCGGATGGTTTCGATCACGTCACTCCGCCGCCCTTCGCTTAAGTGCGGCACACAATTCACAAGTGGGCGCATCACCAACTCCTTACGTGGGCGTTTCCAGGGTTGGCACCCGGCGCTTGCCCTATCCCGGCACGGCATTATAGCACAGGAGTCGCGCAGGGCAGGGTAAGCTATGGTATCATTCGCGCTTGTGAGTATTCAGCGTGTTTTCTGGCTGTTGGGCCTGATGGCCATGCTAACCTGGGGCGAAGTGCTCCAACCGGGCGCTAGCTACGCCCAGGAGCCCCCTCCAGAACCCACCCTGGATGCGCAGCAAAACCCCTTGCAGCGGCCCAACCTGCTGAGCACAGGACTGCCCCAACCGACGCCGCTGGACCCCTTTGCCAGCGCCACGCCCAGCCCCTCCGCCACGCCAACCCGCACCCCAACCGCCACGCCAACCCCTGTCCCCATCAATGTGAGCAATGTGGACTTGGACGCGGGCGGCACCCAGCCTAACTTTTTGCTGCTGCTGGTGGGTGGGGTGCTGATTGGCCTGCTGGCCGGATATGCGGTGCTGTATGCACGCAACGCCGCCGCTCTGGATCGCTATGCAGGCGGCTTTGCCGCCAGCACATGCCCGGCTTGCGGACAGGGCCGCCTGGAAATTGAAGAACGGTTTTACCGTACGGTGGGTATTCCTCGCGTTCGACGGACGGTCCGGTGCGACAACTGCCGCTCGATTTTGCGTGAGGTTGGCCAGCGGCGCTGGCGCTACGCTGTTGATCCCTATGCGAACCCAGAATTGTTTGCGGAGTACAACGATAAAATTCTGACAGAGCAGGCTTTTCTGGCGCTGGCGCCCCCGCCCCAGGATCGCTCACCTGCCTACCTGGAAAACGACGACTTCCCGACAAACCGATAGCCAACGCCGTATTCGTTATGGATATAGCTGGGCGTGCTGCTGTCGGGTTCGATCTTGCGGCGCAGATGCGAAACGTAAATGCGGGGATAGTGGTGCTCGGTGGCGTAGTCTTCGCCCCAGACTTGCTCCAGAAGGTGCCGGAAGGTGAGCACCTGCCCAGGGTGACGGATAAACGTAACCAATAGCTTAAATTCCGTGGGCGTCAGGCGTTCTTCCTGCCCCGCAACCACCACGCGATGCCGCTGAATATCCACCGTCAGATACCCATCATCATAGCGTACAACCTCTGCTTCTGAAGGCGTGGAGCGGGTTGGCAACCAGGCCCGGCGCAGCAGCGCGTTCACCCGGGCTGCAAACTCAGCGCCGCCAATCGGCTTCCGAATGTATTCATCAGCGCCAGCATCCAGCCCCTCTACAATATCTTCTTCCTCGATTGCATCCGCAGACATCATCAAAATTGGCACATCAGAAAGTTCTCGGATGCGGCGGCACAGGGTAACTCCATCCAGCTGAGGCAAATACACATCCAGCACGGCCAGATCGGGCCGCACCCGCACAAAGGTCCGCAACCCCTCTACTCCATCCATGGCCGTGTGAACCTGCACCCCGCGCTGTTCCAGGCTCATCTGGAGCACCCGCAGCATTTCAGGATCATCTTCAACCAGCAAAATAATGGGGGTTTGAACCATGGAAGACAAGACGCGTTCTGAATGACCTAACACCATAACTTTAGCTCTATTGTAACATGCCTGCTGTATCTGCCGCTATGTTTGGTATGCGGCAACAGTTGCAAGCCGGGCGCTGGCACACTACCATTAGCAGCATGCTGCTGGTGTATCTTACCCTGCCTGGGTTGGGGGCATTGTGTTGGCGGCCCAAACACAACCCGGCCTGACCTTACCCCTCCTGAGCGCGGCCCTGTGCGGTGTTGGCGTGCTCTATTTCCGCCGCGAACGCCCTTACCTCCTGGCGTTGGCGTTTGTTTTTGCGTTGGGGATGGCACGGCTTGAAGCCGCCCACCCCAGCGCAGACGCCGAGCATATTTCCCGGCTAAACAACCTCGGTCAACTGACCGTGGAGGGGTGGGTCATCCGCGAACCCGAAGCCCTGGATTCGCGCCAGCGGGTGCTGGTGGCCACGGACCGTGCCGGGGGACATGCCGTCCAGGGGCGCCTGCTGGCTTACATCCCGCGCAATAGCACCGTGGCTTATGGTGACCGCGTTCAACTATTCGGGCGGCTCACGACACCCCCACAATTTGACACTTTTTCGTATCGGGATCACCTGGCACAGCAAGCCATTTTTAGTGTGATGCCCACTGCGGATGTGCAGGTTCTGGCCCAGGGCGGCGGACGGCCCTTTACACGTGCCATCCTGCGCCTGAAAGAAGATGCGCGCAGCACGATCCAGAGTGCCTTGCCAGAACCCCATGCGAGCCTCCTGGTGGGGATTCTGCTGGGCGACGAGACCGGGCTGCCACAAAGCACCCGCGAAGCCTTCAACCGCACAGGCACGGCGCACATCATCGCGATTTCAGGCTTTAACATGGCGATTCTGGCCCAGTTTATCCACCTGGGTGTGGGTCGGCTTTTTCCCCGGCGGCGCTGGGGCGTCACCTGGAGTTCGATTGCCCTGATAGCCCTCTATACGGTGTTGGTCGGGGCTGGGGCGGCTGTGGTCCGCGCTGCCCTGATGAGCAGCCTGCTCTTGGTTGGCCAGACGGTGCGCCGCAAAAGCTACGTCCCGGCCTCGCTGAGCGCGGCGGCCCTGCTGATGAGCATCGCGGATCCGTGGGTATGGTGGGATGTAGGGTTTCAGTTGAGCCTGGCTGCGGTCCTGGGCATGGCGCTTTTCGTGGAGCCGTTCAAGCGTGGGTTGTTTGGCGACCTGGTGCAGCGCACCACCCATCCGCTGGGACGCCCTGGCGCTGGGCACCCTTCAGGATGCCACAGTCGTCACTGCCGCCGCACAGGTTGCCACAACACCGCTCATCCTGTTGTACTTCGGGCGTTTTGCCTGGGTTTCGCTGCTGGCCAATAGCCTGATCATTCCCGTTCAGGCGCCGCTGTTGTTGAGTGGCCTCTTTGGGACGGCGCTGGGGCTGCTCTATCCGCCGCTAGGCACGGTGTTGCTGCGCGTGAGCTGGCTATTTCTGGAATGGACGGTCCAGGTGGTGGAAGCGATGGCTGCGCTGCCCTGGGCAGAAAGTGAAATCGCGGTGCCGCCCTTGCTGCTGTATGGGTTTCTGATGTTGCTGGGGGGCTTCACGCTCTATCGGGGGACGCGACCCACGCTGGATGCGGCCCTGGGTGGGGCTGGCACAGCGGCAAGCCACGGCCTGGGCACTGACCGGGGCTTTGCTGGTGGCTGCCGCGCTGCTGTACACGGACATCCGCCAGCGGCCTGATGGCGCGTTCCATGTGGTGTTTCTGGATGTGGGGCATCATAACGCCATCCTGCTGCAATCACCGGGCGGTGGTACGGTTCTGATTGACGGTGGGCGCTTCCCAACCCGGTTGCTGGATGGATTAGGAGACTATCTGCCTGCTCGCCAACGTCACCTGGACTTGCTCATCCTGACGCAAACCGAAGGGGATGACCTGGCGGCCCTGCCCGAACTGGCCCAGCGCTACCGGATTGGCGCGGTGATCACGCCGCCAAACGAGAGCCTGGCGCCGGACTACCTGGCCCTGCTGGATCAGCTCCAAAGCGCGAACGTGCCTGTGCAGGCTGTTTATGCCGGGTATCAGATCACCTTGAGCGATGGGGTGGTACTGGAAGCTCTCCATCCTGCGAGTCTGCATGTGGCCAGCAATTCGCCCGGCGAGGATGCCCCCAGCCCCAACTTGGTCTGGCGTGTGCAGTACGATCAGGCGGTCTTTCTGCTGATGGGCGAGAGCAACGCGCCAGCCGAAGCGATTTTGCTCCAGCACCCGCACCAGGTGCAAGCGACCGTGTTGCAGGTTGCCCAGCATGGCAGCGGCGAGGCAAACAGCGCTCGCTTTCTGGAGGCTGTGGCGCCGCAGGCCGCCGTTTTGCAGGTGGACGCTGCAAACACGCTGGGGCATCCTGCGCCTGGCGTGGTGGGCCGCCTACAAGCGACCCGTTTGTTCCGCACCGATCAACACGGTACTATTCGCTTCAGCACGGATGGAGAGCGGCTATGGATCACAACAACCCGTTGAAGCAATGGGCAACCCTAATGAGCGGGTTATGACACAGGCACCCTCACCTACCCTTCCCAGGCAACCCCAGGCCAGGCTGCTTTTGCTAGCGCTTGGCGGACTGGCGCTGGCCGGGTTCGTTGCGGTCTCGTTCTATTTTGCCTATACAGTAATGA
>JAAUUD010000240.1 GCA_012031655.1 Anaerolineae bacterium
GCAACCGTGCTGCTTCAGGATATTGCAGATTTCGCTGCGCTGAATGGCATCTATGCTCAGTTCTTTACAGCGGCGCCACCGGCGCGTGCCACATTTGGTGGCTTGCAACTGCCCCTGGGGGCCCTGGTTGAGGTGGAATGCATCGCATTATTACCAGATTAGAACTTCTGTTCGCGGTCACGTGCTGCTATAATCGGATCTGGAGATGATAGCACTCAAACAATCAGGATCAAACTGTGCAAATTGGCATTCTGGCGCACCCCAGACGACAAGAAAGCATCCCCATTGCAAGGGAAGTGGCAGCAATAGTCGCGGCGCGCGGGCTGCCCTTATGGATGCGTGAAACCTGGGCAGAGGAGGACATCCCCCCTTTGATGCCCGATACCCAAATGCTGGTGGCTATTGGCGGCGATGGCGCCATGTTGCGGGCGGCGCGGCTGGGGGCACCCCACGCGGTCCCTGTGTTCGGCCTGAATGCCGGTTATCTGGGCTTTCTGACCGAAGCGAACCCCGAAGATTGGGAAACCTGCCTGGATCGCATTCTGGAGGGCAAGCACTGGATCGAAAGCCGCTTGATGATCACCGGCGAGGTATGGCGCGCTGGTGAACGCATCTATCGCCAGGATGCGCTCAACGATGTGGTGGTGAGTCGTGGGGCGGCAGCGCACCTCATCCGCCTGGATAGCTACGTTGAAAACGACTGGATCACCAGCTACAACGCCGATGGGCTGATCATTGCGACGCCCACGGGCTCAACGGCCTATGCACTGGCGGTGGGTGGACCGATCCTACCGCCGGACCTCAACAACATTCTGATGATCCCGGTGGCGCCACACCTGAGCATGGAGCGCCCGGTGGTGCTTTCGCAGGGGGTGATGTTGCGGTTGGTTGTGCCCAAGCAAAGCCGCGCCGAATGTGTGGTGAGCGTGGACGGGCGTGATGCCGTTCCCCTGGAAATTGGCGATGAAGTGCGGGTGTATGCCTGCCAGCATCGCGGGCTGTTTGTGCGCCTGCAAGGGCGCAACTACTTTTTCCGTTCGTTGATGGACCGGATGGAGCCGCGCTTTCTGCCGCGCCATCCGTTGGAGAGGCCCAATGGAGAACAACCCAATTCGATATGAGGATTTCAAGCTGCCTGAGGGGGTGCGTCCACGTACCTACACGGTGGGCGATGATGGCCGCATTTATTGCGACCGCAGCGGCTGCCCGGGTAGCGCTGGCCTGCGGGACTACCGCACGAACGTCCCCATCTGCCAGAAGTGCGCCGTCAAAACACCGGTGGGCTACGTCAGCAAAGACACCGCCCGGGCCCAGCAGCGCACCTTCTTTAATGCCTCCCCGGTGGACTATGCCATCGCAGGCGGCCTGGCCTGGTTTCTGGCCTTTGTAGCTGGATTTTTTCTGATAGGGCTGCTGGGCTGGTGGCTGTTGGTGGCAGTGCTTTCCTTCCCGGTGGGCGGCATGATCGGCGAAGCCATCTGGCGTGTGCTGCGTGGCAAGCGCGGCATGTACATGGCTCAGGCGGTGGCTGTGGGCATTGTGTTGGCGGCCATTCCGCTCTTCTTTGTCACGTTCAATCTGTTTGGCGTGCTGGTGTTCACCTTCATTACCATTGGCTCAGCAAGTGCGCGTTTCCAGATAGGGTTAAGGGTATGATTTATGCTCACCGAACTTTACATCACCAATTTCGCCATCATGGACGAGGTGCGGCTGCACTTTACCAAAGGGTTTAACATCATCACGGGCGAAACAGGCGCGGGGAAGTCCATCCTGATCGACGCCGTTGATCTGGCCCTTGGTGGGCGCTCGGATGCGAGCGTGGTGCGCAGCGGCGAAGAGCGGGCAACCGTAACCCTGCGCTTTGCGGTGCCGTCAGCCTTGCGCCCTGCTTTGCACCAGTTGCTCAGCGAGGCTGAAATCCCTTTTGATGGCCAGCAGATCAGCCTCTACCGCGAAATTCGCAGCAATGGTCGCTCGGCGGCACGCATCAACAACGAGGCCTGCAAGCTGCCGATCTACAGCGAGGTTGGCGCTTTGCTGGTCGATGTGCACGGCCAGACCGAGCATCTCTCGTTGCTCAAACCGCGTAATCACCTGCTGATGCTGGACCGCTACGCCAACCTGGAAGGCGAGCGCCAGAAGCTCGAAGCAGTGGTCCGCAAGCTAAACGGCATTCGCCAGACCATGCGCTCTCTGCAACAGAGCGAGCGTGAACGGGCCCAGCGCGTCGATATGCTGAAATACCAGATCAGCGAAATTGAGAGCGCCCGTTTACAGGTGGACGAAGAAGGCGACCTGCGCGACGAACGGAGCCGCCTGGCCAACAGCGAGAAGATCGCAGCCCTGGCAGACGATGCTTACGGCGCTCTCTATGGGGATGATACGCTGGGGCAATCGGGCGTGGATGCGCTCAATCGCGCTTCGCTGGCGCTAGGTAAGCTGGCTGCGCTGGACCCCGATTTGCAGGAAGAAAGCAGCCTGGCGGAATCGCTGGTGGTGCAGGCCGAAGAGCTGGCGCGCACACTGCGCCGCTATCGTGAAGACGTGGAAGTTTCGCCGCGCCGCCTGGCGGATGTTGAAGAGCGCCTGGAAGTCATCACCCGGCTCAAGCGCAAATATGGAGACTCCATTCGCGCGGTGTTGGACTATGCCCAGCGGGCCCATCAGGAGCTTAACGATATTGAACTGGGCGAAGAACGCCTGGCCGAACTGGCCCTGGAAGAAGACGCCCTGCTCCACGATATCGGGCGGATGGCGCGGGTGCTCAGCAACTACCGCAAGGCGGCTTCGCAACACCTGGCACAACGCATCGTGCAGGAGCTTGGCCACCTGCGGATGCAGGGCACACGCTTTGAGGTGACTTTTGTGCATGAGGAAGATGCGGATGGCTGCTATGTGGGCGATGACCGCCTGGCTTTTGACGTCACCGGGATTGACGAGGTGGAATTTCTGATGTCTGCCAACCCGGGCGAGCCGCTTAAGCCCGTGGCCAAGATCGCCTCTGGGGGCGAGACCGCGCGTATTATGCTGGCGCTCAAAACCGCGCTTTCTGCCGCTGACCAGACCCCTACCTTGATCTTTGACGAGATTGACCAGGGGATTGGTGGGCGTGTTGGCGGCGTGGTAGGCGAAAAACTCTGGCGGCTTTCCGAAACCCACCAAGTGCTGTGCGTGACCCACCTCCCGCAGATTGCCGGTTTTGCTGACGCGCACTACCGTGTTTCCAAAGCGCTTCACCACGACCGTACAACTACACGCGTCATGAACCTGACCCTACCGGACCGCATTCAGGAAATTGCTGAGATGCTGGGCAGCACCAGCCAGACAGCGCAACAAAACGCGCGCGAGATTTTCCGCGATGCAGAAGAGGTCAAAAAAGGCATCAAGAGCCTGGTAGAACCCGCGCCAGAAGGGTAACCAGCCCAGAATCGGCACGAGGCGCTTCTTTTAATAAGCGCCTCGCGTCTTTCAGGGGGAGCAACCCAATGGTTGAGGGGGTGTCAACCATCTTGTTTTGATGATAGATCAGCCCCGCCCCCACCGCATGACGCCAGCCCTCTCCCAAGTCAACGGCTGCCCGCCTGCCAGCCACTTCAGGCCCGGCGGTTGCGGAACATCAGGCCAAAGCCACGCCGCGTGATGATGTACTCGTGCTCTTCATCCATTTCGTTCAGGCGCTTGCGCAGGCGGCTGACCAAGGCATCAATCGTCTGATCGTTGACGTCCACATCCCCACCCCAGACGTATTGCCGGATATCCTCCCGCGTGACCACCGCATCTTCGTTGTGCATCAGCAACGAAAGTAACGAAAACTGGCTGGGGCTTAGCGGCGGGTCCAGGCGCTCGCCCCGAACATAAACCTGGGCGGCCATGTCATCCAGACGTAAGCCAGGGGTGGGCAGGCGAACCTCCTCGATTTGCGCGGTGGTGGCCGGGTCATCAAACATCAAGCGTGTGACGTTGCCCACGTTGATTTCGTCCCCGGCGCGGAGCTTAAAACGCTCGTGGGCCACCAGTTGGCGGTTATTGACGTAGGTGCCGTTGGTGCTGCCCATGTCCAGCACATACACCTGCTGATGGTCGAACTCAAACTGGGCGTGCAAGCGCGAAACATCCTGCGAATCCACCACGAAGTCGCACTCCCTGGCGCGCCCGATTGTGAAGGGGAAGCGGTCCAGGTTGATCTGTATTCCTTCACGATCGCCCTGGATGACGTGAAAGCAGGGTGCAGTGGGCATCACAACCTCCTTAGGATCAAAGCCAGGGCCTTGGCCCCGGAGCACAGCCTTACCTTAGCGCACCATTATAATGCGTGCTGGGTTCAGGGGTAGAGGCTTTGGTCGCAGCGGGCACGATGGGTGCAGGCGAAACAGCGCTGGCGGACCGCATGGTTGCGTGGAACTTCCGTCTGAGTGCGTTCGCGCTCGACCCGATCCATGATCTCGGAGAGCGCTTCCACCGAGTCTTCGTCAAAGTCCACCTCAAAGGTTCGGCCATCACCATAGCGGATGATCCCAAAAGGCGGGTAGGCGTCTCGGTTTTCGGCCACCAGCAGGCATTGGGCAACAACCTGCACCACATGCCAGTGATGCGGCATATCCGGCGCTGGGCGCTGTTTGGCCAGCACCGGCACCACCTGCTGATCCCACTCCAGTAAATAGTCGAGCTGGCCAGACAAACCAAACGCTGGGGCAGCCAGCACACGCCGGTAGCGCCGGGCCTGGGCGCCCTTATAAATCGGCAATTCGCGCGGGTAGCGACGGCGCCAGCGCAGCATGCGCACCGCCACATAGAGCAGCCCGGTCACCACATAGGCCAGCACTGCGTAAACAATGCCAATCAACCAGACCAGAAAAACAGCAAAAATCAACAGGGCAGCGCTGTTCCAGGGGTTGCGTAGCCAGCTCCACAGCAAGTTCAGCGGCGTGCGCTGGGCATGTGAGGGGAACTGCCGGTCGTAGGCCAGGGCACGCGCACAGTAAAGATGGCGTGCGATTTCGCTGGCTTGCACCAGGTCTTGCGGTCGGGTGCCTTTAGCCCGGGTTTTCATCCGATGTAGGTTCCAGCCCGGCCAGCCGACCCGCCACCGCGTGCAAGGCACGTTCCAGGCGTTGCTGGCGCAGGCTCAGGGTCAAATCACCCCGCGTGCGTTCCAGCACGCCGCGCACAGCGTCTGTGCGGCGCCGCAAACCATCTGTGATGGCCTCTGGAAAGTCCATGGTGATGAGCAGGCTATAGACGGCATCCATCGCATCCAGCAGGCGTTCAGCATCTGCCTGGGCGTCCAGCCGCAGCAAATCCAGAATGTGGCGGCGCAGCTCGGTGGCGGCTTCGGCCAGGCCACCGATATAGGTGCTAGGCGGTACCTGGAGCGCTTCTGGATCCGGGAGGGCGCTACCCTGCACCAACGCATAGACAAGATGCGCCTCTGCAAACTCCTTCAGCGCATCCTGGGTGTAGCCAGCATGGTAGAGGCTGGGATGATCCGCCAGCAGGGCGCGAATTTGCTCCGCTGCCTGGCGGGTGCCTTGCAGCTGGGCTTCGGCCTCTTGCCATTCGTGCCGATGAATAGCGCGGATGGTGTTGGCGCACAAGCGCGTTAGCGTGCGCGCCTGGGCGATAGCCTGGTCCCGCGCGGCATTCTGCACCTCAAAGTGCTGGCGGATGCTTCCCCA
>JAAUUD010000241.1 GCA_012031655.1 Anaerolineae bacterium
GCTACCGGTTCTGGGGGCGGGATGGTGCCGCCCCCCAGGTTGCGCGGCGCCTCAGGTGCGCGGGAAGAGGATCAGGCGGCGGCGGTGCTTGCGCCGAAATTCGTATTTCGTGCTGCGGACCAGCCCCAGTTGAACCAGGATGCCCACAATCGCGAAAATCAGGGTCCAGATGGGGTTCAGCGCCAGCGCCAGGCTGAGCATCTGCGCCCCCACAATGGCCGAAAGCACGATCAGGAACTCGAACGAGAGGCCCCACAGGACCAGCCCGCCGATCAGTGCTGTCACCAGCAGCACCCAGCCAGAAACAGGTTCCAGCTCCAGTGTTGCTGCGGCAGAGGCAGTCAACACCACACCCAGGTAGGCGCCAATCATGAACACGGCCAGGTAATAGAGCAGCAGGCTCAGCGCTGCGCCGATGATCCCGCCCACCAGCAGCGCCGCCAGGATGAGCGTTTCACTATCGGTGGTGATGAGCGCCGCTGCGATTGTTGCGCCGATGAGGAACCCGGCAATCACCACAATCACATCATAGATGCGCCAGCCCGCCACCAGCAGGATGATCCCACCGACCGCCAGAAAAACGCGGGCGGCTTCGGACTGGGGCGTGGCGGTCAGGCGGTCCAGCAAGTCATCGACCTCTGCGGCGGTTTCTTCCGTGGTTTCGACCGTGGTTTCGACGATTGCGCTGGCGGCATCGTCTGGGATGGGGGTGGGTTCCTGGGCGGTCAGGGGGCCAGCGGCCAGCAAAAGCACCCCTAACAGGCCCAGGATCAGGCTAAGTCGTGCCATGACAACCTCCTTATTGGTATCTTGCACGTTGATTTCGAAGCAGTGCTGCTCAAGGCAGGGTTTTCTGGTGCTTGGTCTTTGCAAGTACTCTACAAGTACCCTAGAGGAGGGGCGGCGGGGATGCACGGCAAAGGGTGGTCCCTTTTTTTGCCCAACTGGCCCATTCTGGAATGGCCTGGGTGACAGGCGCTATCCGCTGGGTTAAGTGTTACGGTAAAGGCCCGTCCAATCAGCGAAAGGGAAGCCAGCCCTCATGATCCGTTCTCTGGTGGCCCAGCCAGATGGCGTTGGGAAAGATTATGGCGTCCGTCGCAACCTGGAACGCGCCCATCTCGAACAGGCTATTGGCGATGATTGCTTGTTGTGGCTTGACGTGGTAGACCCCGAAGGGGACGAACTCGCCTGGCTGGCTGACCAATTTCAACTCAACCCGGCGGTGGTGCAGGACCTGCACCGCGACGACCGCCGCCCGGCCTTGCTGGTCTACCCAGACTACCTTTTCCTGAGCCTCTTTGAGCCGCACATGGCCCTGAACCGGGTACGCGGGCGCGAGATTCATTGTCTGGTGACGGACCGTTGCTTTATCACCGTGCGGCGGGCCGAGGCCGAGGCGGTGGATGCCGCCTACCGACGGGTGGCGCAAAACCCGCTGGCCTGGCACGCTGGGGTGGCCTATTGCTTCTACCTCACCGCGCAGCACGTCACGGATGCATACTATCCCTTGCTGGATCGCATCAGCATGCAGCTCAACACGCTGGAAGAGCAATTGCTGAATGGCCGCATCGACTCCCGCGCACGGCAGCCGGTCTACGGCATCAAGCAGCAACTCATCAACCTGCGCCAGATGGTGGCCCCCCAGCGCGAGGTTTTCTCCAACGTGATTGGCGAGCAACGCCTGGCCGAAACCGGCGCCACGCGAGACCTCTTCCGCCATCTTTACGAACGGCTGTTGCGCGTGTATGACGTCATCGACTCCCAGCGCGATCTTTCTAACAATGCGCTGGACATGATGCAGAACCACGAAGCACGCCGCCTGATGGACGCGGTGAACCGGCTGACGATCTTCTCCATGATCTTTTTGCCCCTGGCTTTCTTTACCAGCCTGTTTGAGCTGAACTTTGCCACCACCTCGGACCCCTTCGTGCTGCCGATCAGCGGCGCCGTGCTGTTTATGCTGGTGGTTGGTGCGATGATTGTTTCTTCCGGATTGATGTTCTACATCTTTCGGCAACGCCGCTGGCTCTAGTCGGCCAGCAGGCGCTAACACGTTTAGGAGGTGCTTATGACCGAGGCTGCTTATGATCTGGCACAGGATTTATACGTGGCGAAAGCCATGGCGGCCAGCCTGGATAGCTACGTGCGCCAGGACCAGCTTTATTACCCCCTGGGCGCGGAATTTCCGCGCATGACGCTCGGCGGGTTTCTGCTGCGCTTGCGCCGCCTGCACAGCCTGCAAGCGCAACTTTCGCCCACGCAGGCCCACGCGTTGCAAGAAGTGGATGCCAGCCATGCGCGCGCGGTGGCAACCTGGCGCCACCACTATCAGCAGAAGCTGCTGACCGAGGTGAACTCGCGCCAGGATGTCTTGCGCTATTACCTGGCCGAATGCGAAGAGGGGCTGGGGCAATGCCGGGAGAACTACCCCCCAGAAGCGCACCGCCGCACTATCCTGGAGGAACTTCAGCACGCCTTGGTGCGGTTGGGCGTGCCGGGCTATGCCGCTGCCCAGGACCGCCTGGCAACCCTGGATGACCGTCTGCGCGCCCTGCTGGAAGACGGCCCCTTCTTATGGCCAGAGCCGCTTCAATCCGTGTATTCAGCAGCCGAATATTGGTGGCTGTATGCCCAGCCCAAGCCGCGCCAGGCCCGCGCCGCTGCCCCACGCTAAACCGCTAGGTGGGGGCTGGCCCCTGGTAATCGGGGGGCCAGCCCGGCTTGGCGCAGCCCTCACTCGCCCTGATATGCTTCCAGGCGCTGCACCAGTTCCGTTGGCACCAGCAAGCGAATCTCGGCTGCGCTGATCCAGTCGATCCAGGCGCTGGGGATGAGGCGGTAGGTGGGGAAGATGAAGCCCTTGGAAACCAGCACATGGGTAATGTGACCTTCTGCATTGGTGAAGGTGCGCTCGACCGTCCCGGCGGGGTCACCTTCTGCGGTGATGACCCGCGTTTTTTCGTTGATGGCCACGCGCTCTGGCGGGACGTTGCGGTGGGTTTCCTTTTGTGGCGGATAGCCGACCACGGGGTCGAACTGGGTCGGGCGCGCATCCAGCGGTGGGTAGTAGAGCAAGGGGCGGGCCGCCCAGTTGCCCCATTGTGGCGGCAGGTCTTCCTGCCCCAGGGACACATAATGCTCGGCCTCAAAGGGCGGAAAGCCCTCCAGCTCTTCTTCGGAGCTGCGTAGCCAGACGGTTTCCTTCTCGCTGCCTTCGACCGCATACAGCGGGATCACACGATCCTGCGGGAAGAACAGGCCCGTCTTCACCACCAGATGCGTTACCTTTTGGGTGGAAGGGTCAATGACCAGCGAGGCCACTTGCCCCACCGTTTGGCCCCCTTGTGCGCGGACCGTCGCGCCGCCTTCAAATTGCATGGCGTATTCTCCCTGAAATGATGTTTTATGCTTGGCTGCGACATTTTGAAAAATGAAGAAAAAGCAAGTGGCCTGCGCCCCACGGGGGTCATCCTGCGTTGGGGACAAGCGCTAAGGGGGTGCGGGATGCGGGGGAGCGCATCCCGCGCGGGGTTCTGGTTCGCTCAGGTGGTCAGGCGGCCACGCCCCGTGATCAGGGCAATCACAGCCAGGATCAGGAACCCGAAGAACAGCACCTGGGCAATCCAGGAAGCCGCCCCGGCGATCCCGCCGAAGCCCAGCACAGCGGCCACAATCGCGATGATAAAGAACAACAAGGCCCAGCTTAGCATGGGGTTTTCCTCTCGACTTCATATTCGGTAGTTCGAAAAGCTAGCTTCACTCTACCAGGGTAACTTGCTGCTTTGCTGGCCTGATCGGACAGAACAGAGCTGGGTAAGCTGGGGGGTCTTGGGCTGGGTGGGGTGGCGGCATGGCCGAGGTCTACCGGGCACTCCAACTGGCGCTGGACCGCGAAGGTGCCCTTAAATTCATCAAACCGAGCCCTGACCGCCCACCAGCAGTTTGCACTATGCTTTCGAGCGCGAGGCCAGCGCCATTGCGCGGCTTAACCACAGCAACATCGTCCAGGTATACGATTTTGATCAGGCCGCCGATGGGCGCTACTTCATGGTGATGGAACTGCCGCTAAGGGGGCTCCCTTCTTGGGATAAACTTGGGTTATTGGGGATAAACTGGCGCGGACCGGATGCAGAGGCGGTTGAGCTTCTCCAACCAGCGCCCCAGGTTGGCCTGGATGACCGCCTGGCACGCTGGCGCTGGTTGTCCTTCAGCAGGGCGCCCAACGCGTGGAAGCGCTGCGCCAGCGTCCATGGGGTGCAGGGCTGGTCAATCTGCGCAATCTCGCTCAGAAAGCGGTCAAAGTAGGGCACCAGCCAGTCCGGGTTGGTGCGTGCCACCCGCTTAAAGGCATTCGCGACGCGCAAACACACCCCTGCCTTTTGGGCCAGGTTTGCGGTACGGCAGGGCGTCACCCATCGTTATAACACCCTGTTAAGTCCTTTTTGACAATCCCCCAGCTTAGACCTATCATAGTGACATTCGGTAGGGTAGTAACCCTCTATTGGTAGAGAAGGCCAGGCTAAGGCGCGGTGTTCCATGCAGCGAATACTGGTGATTGAAGATACTCCCGGGGTGCTGGAAAACGTCACCGACACCCTGAGCATGGAGGGGTTCGAGGTCCTGATGGCTAATCATGGTTTGCTGGGCTTGCAACTGGCCCGCGAAGAACGGCCTGACCTCATCCTGTGCGACATCATGATGCCCGGCATGGATGGTTACGAAGTGCTTTCGGACCTCCAGAACAATTCTGAGACAGTCAGCATCCCCTTTATCTTTATGACCTCCAAAGCCGAGGCGCAAGACATCCGCCGTGGGATGCGCCTGGGCGCGGACGATTACCTGCCCAAACCCTTTAAACCAGAAGAACTGCTGGCGGCGGTGCGCGGTCGGCTGGAAAAACAAAGCCGCCTCTCGGAACAGCGCCTGCGCGGCCTCTCCTGGCGCCTGGTGGATGCCCAGGAACGCGAGCGTCGCTCCATCGCCAGCGAGCTGCACGGGCAGATTGGCCAGGTGGTGACTGGCCTGAAGATCGTGCTGGGAACGGCCCGGCGCTTGGCCCGCAGCGAGGACGCCCTGCGCCCCCTGGATGAAGCGCTGAGCCTGGTTAACGAACTGACCGAGCGCGTCACCGAACTGAGCGTGGACCTGCGCCCGCCCATGCTGGATAAGCTGGGGCTGCTGCCCGCCTTGCTGCAACACTTCCAGCGCTTTACGGTTCAAACGCAGGTGCGGGTGAACCTGCGGCACAGCAGCATTGACCAGCGCTTTTTGCCAGAGCTGGAAACCGCCGCTTTCCGCATCGTTCAGGAGGCGCTTTCGAACGTGGCGCGGCACACCAGCGTCATGCAGGCCAACGTGCAAATCTGGCTGGATGATAACGCCCTGAGCATTGAAATTCAAGACGAAGGCGGCGGCTTTAACCTGGATGCGGCGCTCAGCTCCGCCGAGGCCATTGGGCTGTATAGCATGCACGAGCGCGCGAGCGATACACGAGACGGGCGGAGCGGAAGCGTATGCATGCATAAAGCGCGGATCGAGTGCGGCGGCCTTATATGCGGTATTCCCTGTACTATATATCATCGATCTATCTAGAGCGGATGGATATATTTATCGGTTTGTATGTATGCATCATGGATACATCCCTTTGACCTTAACAA
>JAAUUD010000242.1 GCA_012031655.1 Anaerolineae bacterium
TCCCCAGCCCGCGCAGCCCACGCAGCAGCTCCGCAACAAACCCCAAAAAGGCGCCTGAACTTCACGCACATAGGCGTAATTGTAGGTGAAGTAATCTCCAGCACTCAGCGCCGCAAAAACCAGCGCCCCCAACCAGCACCAGCACGGGCGTAGGGTTCAGCGGCGGTCGTTTCTCGGGTTGCTTGACCAACCACCACAACGCCAACAGGACGAAAAACTGTGCCAGGGCCAGCGCCAACCCCGCCAGCACCCCATTAAAGCGCTCGCCCAACACCAGCAATAGAGCCAGCAACAAAGCCCACAGCCAACCCCGGTATTGCCCATCGAACAGGCCCAGAAAGCGCCCTGCCTGGGCGCGCGCTTCGGGCACCAGCGCCAACAATGTCGCCGTCAAGCTGAGCGGCAGCATCAGGTAGTAGTCGAGTTCAGCCCAACGCGCGGCGGCGTTCGGCAGCCCCAGCAAGCTGAACTCCAGAAACAGAATGCCCCCAGCGCCAACCCACCCCAACCCGAAAGCACCCGGGGCGCGGCTGACACAAAACCCGGCAACCGCGCTTCTTCGCGTTCGACCAGCGTGCTCACCGCAGTGAGCAAGAGCATCCCCCCGGCCCCCACCAGCCAGGCCGTTTCAATGTCCGCTTCCAGCCGTCCCAACAACACAAAAGTATAGCCGGGGTCAAAGGTGGGGTCTGCCGTGGCGTTGAGCGCCCGCAGCACGATATCCCCGGCAAACCCCAGCGTCACCATCAGAGGAAAGACGCGCGGACGCCGCACCATAATCACGGTCATATACAGCAGGGCGGCAGCCACGGCCACGGCTTCGGCCAGCACGCTCTCGTAAACATCTACCTGCAAGGCCAGGGCGCGCGCCAGCACACACAACCCCACCGCCAGCGAGATGCTCCAGCGAGTGCGCGCCAGCCCCAGCCCCAGCAATGGCGCTGCCAGGGTCGCGGCAACCGCCACCACTTCGCGTTGCACCTCGGTCGGATCCACCACCCCCGGCATGCCCCGCACGCTCGCCAGCCCGACCCGGCTCACCAGGTCCGCGCTGCTGAGGTGCGCGTAGAGCGTGGCAAACAGGTAACGCACCGATTGCACCAGGATAAAGCCCATCAGCCCGGCCTCAAGCGTCCGCAGGAAGTTTCGTCGTAGTTGCATAGTTCCTCGTCCCCCATCACCGGGGAAAATCATCCCCATCATTCTACGCATCCTGCCCCAGCGCGCCACCATAAAGTTGGACCCAAACGCACATCCAGATGCCGCTTCACTGCGCTACGCTACCCATCTTCGGCGTTTTTTGGTCAATTGGCATGCCCGGGTATGACATCCGGCACTGCCTGGCCAGGCGGTTTTCTGCCTTAATGGAGACAATGGACCCACTGCCGAAACTTCGAGGAGGTACAAGATGCGAGTAAAAATTAACCGGGATGTATGCGGCGCGCACCTGGCTTTTTGTGAGCGTTGCCTGGGACGGTTTCTGCTCCACCCGGAAGGCTACGAACGCCAGTGCTTTGAAGAACTGGAAGATGATGGCAACCAGGACCTCACGATTGAGCTACACTCTGGCGGCCAGGATACGGTCGTGACGCTCAGCGAAGAAGAGCGCAAGTTGGTGGCTTATGAAGGGTGGGCCTATTTTGTGGATATTGACATCCCGATGTACCGCGACGTGGCCCCGCGCGAGCAACCCAAATAAGGTTCCGCGATTTTTGCCAGCCTGATAAAAACAACGCCACCGCCAGATTGGTCGGCGGCGTTGTGCTGTGCCAGGGTCCCTAGCCAGGGATTGCCAGGCGCGTGATGGCACCGCAATAGGTGCACTTCATTTGCGTCATGCCTGCAATAATAGGCTGATCAAAAGTGGCGCCGCAGACCGGGCAGGTGGTCGGTGCGTTGACGATGGCTTCTACCAGGGCTTCGTCAATTTCCTGGGCACGTTCTTTGGTCAGGCCACCCGTGGCAGCCCGCTTGAGCTGCCCGGCGAACCATTCTGCCTTGATGCCCTTTTTTACCTCCAGCGTGGTTCCAGCAAACGGCCCTCCCGCCAGAAACTTCAGGTAGATGAGGTCAATGCCACCCATCAGACCTTTATTTTCGTGCGCTACCTCGTCAATGGTGTGCAGCGGCGCCTCCCACAGCAACTCGTGCTTGAGCTTGCCCCCCCGCCCCAGCAGGTTTTTGCCGGTTTTTTCTTTTTGCTCAAAGAGCACACGCTGGTCTGTGATGTAGAAAACCCCATCCGGTTTATCGCCTTCTTCCCATTCGGCCTCGACTGCCATAAAAATCGCTTCAGCAGCGGCCAGGGGAAAGGTTGCTTCACTGGCCATTTCCAGGTAGCGTTCAATATCACCCAGTTGGCTAATGGTCTGCGCAACGTTGCCCGGCACCTTGCCAAAAGCACCGTCACCTGGTCCTTGGCTTGCTTAACTTCATGCTCCAAACGGTCGAGGGTGGGTTTTACCTGGTTCATGTAAGTCTGAGCGGCAACCCCGCTGGCGTTTTCCAGGCGATCTACCTTGTCCGCGAGTTCATCCAGCTCCCGGTTCAGGTCGTTCTGCTGGCGCTGCAAGGTTTGCTGGGAGGTGCGCTCAACTGCCTCCCACTGGCGTTGCAGGGTTTCGGCCTTCGCTTCCAGGTACTTGGCAAAAGCATAGCCTTTATCGCGCACGCTCTGGATACGCACAGGCAAGCTTTTGACATCTGCTCGGGTTTCGCTGAAGGTACGCAACAGGTCGGTCATGGCGGCTTCCTGTTGCAAAGCCCGAAAAACGCCGAATAACGCTCTCCTTTTGACTTTGAATATCGTCACTCATCGGGCGTGGGACTCCTTATCTCCAATCACCTGCGGAAGACCCCATTGTAGCCTAAAGGCGAATCAGGCGCAGGCCAGCCCCCCCTGCCCTTAAAAAGGGGCTGGCCTGCATGCATCATCAAGAAACTGCCGGGTTAAAGCAACAATCAGGAGGTGCGCTGAGCAACCTTGTAGCGCAGGTAAGCTTCCATAAACGGATCCAGCTCGCCATCCAGCACTTTCTGAGACTGGGCGGTTTCATGGTCGGTGCGCAGGTCCTTGACCATCTGATACGGGTGCAACACATACGAACGTATCTGATTGCCCCACTCGGCGCTGATGTGGTCGCCCTTCAGGGAGGCCAACTGCTGCTCTTGCTTCTGCTGCTCCAAAGAGAGCAAGCGCGACTTCAGCACCTCCAGCGCGCGGGCTTTGTTCTGCTGCTGGCTACGCTGGTTCTGGCAAGTCACCACAATGCCGGTCGGCAGGTGGGTAATCCGCACTGCCGACTCCGTTTTATTGACGTGCTGGCCGCCTGCCCCGCTGGCGCGAAAGGTGTCTACCTGCAAATCTTTGGGGTCAATCTCGATGGCGATTTCGCCGTGGATGTCTGGCCAGACTTCCACCAAGGCAAAGGACGTATGGCGGCGGCTGTTGGCATCGAACGGGCTAAGCCGCACCAGGCGGTGCACCCCGCGCTCGGATTGCAGATAACCGTGGGCGTAGGCGCCACTGATGGAAAGGGTCGCGCTCTTGATGCCCGCTTCATCGCCCCCGACTTCCGAGACCACCTCCGCCTTATGGCCATGCAGCTCTGCCCAGCGCAGGTACATCCGCAGCAGCATCGCCGCCCAGTCCTGTGCATCTACCCCACCTGCCCCGGCATGAACGGCCAGAATCGCATCTTCGTTATCGTAGGGGCCGCTGAACATTGCCCGAAAGGCCATTTCTTGCACCCGTTCATCAAGTGCAGCCACTTCTGCCTTCAGGTCATCGGCCAATTCTTCATCATCCAGCGCAGCCAGCTCTGCCGCGTCATCAATACGGCGTAAGGTCTCTTGCCAGGGGTCAACCTCAGCGCGTAGCTTGGCCTGGCGCTGCATCACGGCCTGGGCGGCTTGCGGATCGTCCCAGAAGTCGGGCGCAGCCGCAGCTGCTTCAAGTTCCTGAATCGCGGATTGCTTGTTGGGGATGTCAAAGACCGTCCATGAGACTCAGAATTTCCTGGCGCATCTCATTGAGGTGGGGCAACAGGTTTTCCATGGGGTGTATCCTCATATTTCTCTCTGGCTAAGTAGCCAGTGCCTTGCATAGTAGCGCCATAACCAGTGGCTGGCCAGGTTTAGTCTTCGGCGCGCTCAGAAAACAGGCTTTCCACGAACTTAGCAGGCTCAAAAAACACCAGGTCCTCGATGCGCTCGCCCAGGCCCACATAGTGAATGGGCAGGCCTAGCTCCTCCTGAATGGCAAACAACATGCCACCCTTAGCGGTGCCATCCAGTTTGGTGACGATCACGCCAGTCACCTCGACCGCTTCGGTAAACTTTTTTGGCCTGTTGCAGCGCATTTTGCCCGGTGGTGCCATCCAGCACCAGCAGGGTCTCGTGCGGCGCCTCTGGGATGATCTTGCTGATTACCCCACGCACCTTTTGCAACTCCTGCATCAGGTTGTAGTTGGAGTGCAAGCGCCCAGCAGTGTCCACAATCAAGATTTCGGCTTCGCGGGCACGGGCGGCCTGCACCGCATCATGCACCACGGCGCCGGGGTCGCTGCCAGGCTTGCCTGCAATGACCGGCACCCCGGCCCGCTCCCCCCAGATTTGTAACTGCTCGGTGGCGGCAGCACGGAAGGTGTCCCCGGCGGCGATAATCACCTTGCGGTTATTCAGGCGCATACGGCGCGCCAGCTTGCCAATCGAGGTCGTCTTGCCAGAGCCATTGACGCCCACGATCAGCACCACAGAAAGCGCCCGACCGCTGATGTTCAGCGGCGTCGGTTCCCGCAGCAGCGTGCGCATTTCTTCCTTGAGCGCCTCATCCAGCTGCGAGGTGCGGGTGATGCCTTCGCGCCGAACACGCGCCTGCAAGGATTCAACCAGCTTATTGGTAGTCAGCACCCCGATATCGGCCTGAAGCAACAGCGCTTCGACATCTTCCCAGGTTTCTTCCTCAATCTCCGTATTGCCCAGCATCTGAGAGATGCGGCCCAAAAAAGATTGCCGTGTTTTGGCCAAACCCCGATGGAACAATGTGCTTTGCCTTTCTCCGTGGCTGCTACAGCGCTAGAAGCGCGCACCAAACGGATTCCTAATCCTGTTGATTATAGCGCCGCATTGAATATTCCTCCAAAGCTTGTACAATAAGAGTGAGGATCAGGGTATACAAACTTCATGTTTTCAACCTACAGGAACCCTTGATGATCATCTGTCCAAATTGCAGTGCCAAAAACCCCGACAAAGAATTGTACTGCTATAGCTGCGGCGTGTTGCTGCGCGTTGGCAGCGAGGGGCAAACGCACATGCTCAATGATGAAACGGGCACGGTCATCCCTAAACGACGCTGGGGCACTGCCCGTTTCGATATGGATACCTTGCTGGTGCTCTCACCGCGTGACCAGGATTTTCAGCCTATGCGCGTGAAGTTGACCAATGAAATGGTGATTGGGCGCGCCCATGGCGACTTTGTGCCCGATGTTGACCTCACCATTTTTCAGGCTTATGAACGCGGCGTTTCGCGCCAGCATGTGGTGCTGCGCCGCCAGAATGATACCGTTATCCTCATCGACCTAAAGAGCGCCAACAGCACCTTTCTGAATGGCCAGCGTCTGGTTCCAGATCA
>JAAUUD010000243.1 GCA_012031655.1 Anaerolineae bacterium
TTCTGGTGTTGTACTTCCTGCTCATGCAGACCACCTTCGGGCGCTACGTGCTGGCCGTGGGCGGCAACCCGCGCGCGGCGGTGCTTTCCGGCATTCGGATGAAGCAAATCAAGTGGCTGTGCTTTGTGCTCACCAGCATGCTGGCTGCGCTGAGCGCCATCATCCTGCTCTCGCGCCTCAACTCTGGCCAGACCAACGCCGGATTTGGCTTTGAACTCCAGGTGGTGGGCGCGGTGTTGCTGGGCGGCACCAGCCTCTATGGCGGGCAGGGTTCGCTGCTGGGGACGCTCCTGGCGGTGCTGTTGCTGGGCACGCTCAACAACGGCATTGTGCTGCTGGACATCAACTCGAGCTGGCAAATTGCCATCACTGGCTTTGCCATCCTCATCGCGGTGCTGCTGGATGCCCGCCGCCGCAAGCGCCTGGGGGTGAGCTAGCCATGCCGCCCTTGCTCGAAGCCCAAAAGATCACCAAGCAATTCCCCGGCACGCTGGCGCTCAACCAGGTGGACTTTAGCCTGGAAGCAGGCGAGGTCCACGCCCTGATTGGCGAGAACGGCGCAGGCAAGTCCACGCTCATCAAAATCCTGGCCGGGCTTTACCAGCCGGATAGCGGGACGCTGTGCATCAATGGCCAGTCGGTCACCTTCCAGGCTCCGGCGGATTCGCTGCGCCAGGGCATCAAGGTGGTCTACCAGGAACTTGACCTGGCGCCCAACCTCAGCGTGGCGGAGAACGTTTTTCTGGGGGCAACCCCGCGCACCCGCCTGGGGACTGTGGACTGGCGCGCCCTCTACAACCGCACGCGCGAGCTACTGACCGAACTGGGCCTGGAAATTGACCCGCGCACCACGATTGATCAACTGCGCGTGGCGGAGCAACAATTGGTGGAAATCGCCCGCGCGCTCTCGCGCCAGGCGCGCATCATCATCATGGACGAGCCAACTTCCGCGCTCAGCCCGTCGGAGATCGAAAAACTCTTTGGCGTAGTCCGCACCATGCAGGCGCGCCAGGTCGGCGTGATTTACGTCTCGCATAAGCTGGATGAAATTTACAGCATCGCGGACCGCGTGACCGTGCTACGCGATGGCGAGCATATCCAGACCGCGCAGGTCTCAGCAACGCAGGCGCACCAACTGGTCACCTGGATGGTTGGGCGCGAGATTAAGGACCTCTACCCCAAGACCGAAGGCCGCCCGGCAGAGGTGGTTCTGGAGGTGCGCGACCTGGCCTACGAGCGCGTGGGTCCGCTGAACTTTGAGCTGCGCGCGGGGGAAGTGCTGGCTGTGTTCGGGTTGATGGGCGCGGGGTGCACACGCTGGGGCGGCTGCTGTTTGGCGACCTGCCCCGCTCCGGCAGCGTGACGCTCGGCGGCCAGCGCCTTCGGCCCAACAACCCTGGCGATGCCATCGCCAAAGGGATGGGCTTGCTCACGGAAAACCGCAAGCTGGATGGGCTGTTGCTGCCGCTGGGGGTGAAAGAAAACATCACCCTGGCTGCGCTCCAGAAGTTCGCCACCCTAACGCTCATCAACAACCGCGCCGAGGCCGAGGCCGCCGGAGACTACGTGCAAAAACTGGCCATCAAAACGCCCAATCTGCGCCAGCGCATCCGCTACCTGAGCGGTGGCAACCAGCAAAAGGCGCTCATCGGGCGCTGGATGTTGCAGGACCTCAGAGTGCTGATCCTCTCTGAACCCACACGCGGCATTGATGTCGGCTCGAAATCCGAGATTTACCGCCTGATTGATGAGCTGGCCCACCAGGGGATGGCCGTCCTGGTGCTTTCGACCGAAATTCCCGAGGTGCTGGGCATCGCAGACCGGGTGCTGGTGGTGCGCGAGGGCCAAATCACCGCCGAATATCCCCGGGCCGAGGCCACGCAAGAAAAACTCATCGCGGCGGCAGCGGTGGCGGCCCCCGCACAAGGAGGCGCATAACCGATGGCAGTCCGTAGCGAAGAACGTCCGCAGCGCCGCCCCATGAAGCTGCCCTTCTGGCTGCAACGCCTGCTCCTGAGCAAGGAGCTGGGCCTGTTGCTGTTGCTGGCAGCGGTGGTGGCCTTTTTCTATAATCAGGTGGAGGCCGCGCAGCAGACCCGCGTCTACTTTGACGTGGCCCGCGAGGTCTCGCCCAATGTGATCGCCATGATTGGCGTAGCCATGCTCATCCTGGCGGGAGAGTTCGACCTGTCGGTGGGCTCCATGCTGGCTGTTTCGGGCGTGACGACTGTTTCTGTGTTTAACGCGACCGATAGCATGTACGCGGGCATCGCTGCTGGGCTGGCCACCGGCCCCCTAGTGGGCAGCATCCATGGCTACCTGGTGACCGTGGTGGGCATGAACTCGTTGGTCACCACGCTTGGCTCGATGTTTGCGTTACGCGGGCTGGTCTACGTCTACACCAATCAAACGCCCGTGGTGGATGAAAACCGCTTCCGCCTGTTTGAGGTGCTCTATCATGACGAGTTGCACACCTGGCTCTGCCGGGTAGGGCTGTTCGGGGAAGAATCCTCCGTGTGCGCGCGCGTGGTGGGCGCCGCAGCGCGCAACCTGCCCTGGTGGAAGCAAGTCCCACTCCCGGCGATGATTGCGCTGTTGCTGGTGTTGTTCTTCACTTTCATCATGACGCAAACAGAGTTCGGGCGGCGGGTCTATGCCATCGGCGGCAACGCCACGGCGGCGCGCGTCTCTGGCATTAAGGTAGCGCGGACCAAGTTCCTGCTTTTTGTGAACAGCTCTACCCTGGCCGCCTTTGCGGGGGTGATGCTGGCCGCGCAAACCGGCTCTGGCTACTTTGACGCCGGCAGCACCGGCTTTGAGCTGCTGGTGATTGCCGCGACGGTGCTGGGCGGCGTGAGCCTGGCGGGGGGGCAGGGCAACCTCATTGGCGCCCTGCTGGGGGTGCTCATCCTGGGGATGACCTCCAAAGGGATGCGCCTGATGGCCCTCAACACCAACTACCAACTGATCGTCATCGGCGTGGTGATGCTCGCGGCGGTCTTTATGCACGACTTCCGCAGGCGCCTGGATGACCTACGCAAAAGATGGGAGCGATAAAACCTCATGCACCATGTTGCAACCTCCGGGGATGGCCGCTGCCGGGTCGAGCGAGCAGGTTTTTGGGCGGGGCCTGCTGGGCCTGCGCCTGGAAAATGACCAGCTAGCGACCACGCTCTTCCTCGATAAAGGCGCGGACATCTACGAACTGATCTACAAGCCCAAAGGGATGGATGTGCTCTGGAAAGCGCCCTGGGGCATCAAGGAGCCTGCCCGCAGCTACGACCATTCGCCGCATTCGGTGGCGGCCTGGCTAGAAGCCTACGCGGGCGGCTGGCAGGTGATCTTCCCCAGCGGCGGCGGCCCAGCCACCTATAAGGGCATCGAGCTTAACTTCCACGGCGAAGCCTCGATGATCCACTGGGATTACACCATCAGCGCCACAGGGCGCGACTGTGTGGAAGTGCTGCTGAGCGCGCGCCTGTTCCGTACGCCCTTCCGCATCACGCGCCGAATGCGCCTGGAGAGCGGGCGGGCGGTCCTGAGCCTGCACGAGACCATCACCAACGAAGCCGGCGAGCCGATGGACTACATGTGGAGCCACCACCCGGCCTACGGCGCGCCCTTCCTCAGCGGCGCCTGCCGGGTGGAGACCGGCGCCAAAACGCTCCTGGCGGACGATGGCTATGTGGGCAACGCCAACCCACTCACGGTCAACACGCGCTACGCCTGGCCGCAGGCCAACGGCACCGATATGGCCGCCGTGCCCGGCCCAGAGACCCCGCGCGATGCCCTGGCCTATCTGCAAGACTTTGACGAGACCTGGTATGCCATCACCAACCCGGCGCTGGTTTTGGCGTGGGCCTGAGCTGGGACAAGGCTGCCTTCCCCTATGCCTGGTATTGGCAGGAGATGCACAGCTCGCCCGGCTACCCCTGGTACAAGGGCGTGTACGTGATGGCCATCGAACCCGCCAGCAGCATCCCGGGGCAGGGCCTGACCGCCGTGATGGAGAAGAATGGCTCGCACCGCACGCTGGCGCCCGGAGCCTCTGCCGAAGCCGAACTGCACGCGGTCTTCTACGAAGGCCAGGGGGTGGAGCGCATCGCGCCAGATGGCCAGGTCACGCTCAAAAAATAGCACACACGCTAAGAAAGGATTATTGCGATGGCAACTGCAACGTCTTTGATGAACATAACCGACTTCGCGCCCTTTGTGGAAGGGTTAGACCATCCCGAGGGCGTTACCTGGGGGCCAGATGGGTTCATCTACGCCGGGGGCGAGGCCGGGCAGATTTACCGCATCAGCCTGGCCGGTGAGGTCACGCAGATCGGCAGCACCGAGGGTTTTATCCTGGGCCTGGCCGTGGATGGGGACCTGAACGTGTATGCCTGCGACCTGGCCAAGGGCGCCGTGATGAAGATCACGCCGGGGGGGCAGGTTTCGCAGTATACCGACAACCCCGAGCCTATCCCCGCGCCCAACTACCCGGTGTTTGATGCACACGGCAACCTGTACTTTTCCTCCTCCGGGGCCTGGAAGCAGCACAACAGCAAGGTCTATTGCGCGGCACCCGGCGGCAAAACCCGCGTGGTGAGCGAGGGCTTCCCCGCTTTTGCCAACGGGGTGGCGCTCAGCCCGGATGGCGCCTCCCTCTATGTGGTGCTCTCCAACAAACCCGGCGTAGACCGGGCGCGCATTCTGGAAGATGGCTCGCTGGGCGCGGCAGAGCACGTCGTCACGCTGGAAGGCACCGTGCCGGATGGCGTGGCCTTTGATGTGGAAGGCAACCTCTACATTTGCTGCTACACGCCAGACCGCATCTATCGCCTGACGCCGGGCGGGGTGCTGGACATGCTGGCCGAAGACCCGGAAAGCGTGACCTTCTCCTCCCCCACCAACATCTGCTTCGCCGGGGAAGACCGCCGGACGCTGGTGGTGGCAAGCCTGGCCCGCTGGCACCTCACCAAAGGCCAGATGCCGATTGCAGGCGCGCCGTACCACTACCCGAAGCTGGGCTAGCCACCCAGCCTACGACCGAATATTCATTTTTTGAAGCGGGGAATACGCCATCATGAGCAAACGTTTTGAAGGCAAAGCCGTCATCGTCACCGGGGCGGCCAAGGGGATCGGACGGGCAGCGGCGCTGGCCTTTGCGCGCGAAGGCGGCAGCGTGACCATTGCGGATGTTGACGGGGCTGCCGGCAGCGCGCTGGCCGCAGAGATCAACGCCAGCGGCGGCCAGGCGATTTGCGTGGCCGGGGACATCGCCCAGGCCAGCACCGTGCAACAGGTCGTGGCCGAGACGGTGCACGCCTTCGGCGGCGTGGATGTGCTCTACAACAACGCCGGGGTAGTGAAGTATGGCACCGTGGTGGATATGCCGGTGGAAGACTGGGATTGGATCATCGGGATCAACCTGCGCGCCTCGTTCCTCACCTGCAAATACGCCATCCCCGAAATGCGCAAGCGGGGCGGCGGGGCCATCGTGAACACCGCCTCGGTGCAGGCCTTTGCTTCTCAGCAAACGGTGGCTGCCTACGCCGCCTCCAAAGGCGGATCGTGAGCTTCACCACCACCGTTGCGCTGGACCACGCCGCCGAAAACATCCGTTGCAACTGCATTGCGCCAGG
>JAAUUD010000244.1 GCA_012031655.1 Anaerolineae bacterium
GGGCGAACTGGGCACCGCGCTCAGCGACCTGAACCAGGGGCTACAGCTGGCGCCGCCATCGGTGGAGCTGCGGGTAGCGCGCTGTGCGGTGCATGCCGCCCTGGGTAATGACGCCGCCGCCACCCAGGACTGCGCAGCAGCGCTGGCGGTTGAACCCTTTAATGGGCTGGCGCTGGAACAACGCGGCCTGCTGCGCCAGCGCGCCGGGGACCGCCTGGGTGCCGAAGCCGACTTCCGCGAGGCGGTGCGCTACGACCCCGGCGCCTACCAGGCCAACTATTACCTGGGCCTGTTTGCCCTGCAAGAGCGCCGCCCTGCCGAGGCCATCCCGCCCCTGACCGCCGCCATCGATGCCTTCCCGGGTTATGGGCTGGCCTATGCAGCGCGTGGCGTGGCCTATCGGCTGACAGAACAATGGCAGCAAGCCCTGGCCGACCTGGAACAGGCGGTGGTCCTGGTGCCGGAAGATCGCTATAACTACTATGAACTGGGGCTGGTGCTGCAAAACCTGGCGGACCTGGCCTACGAAGGCGGCAACATCGAACGCGCCGAAACGCTCTATGAGGATGCGGGCGAAGCCTACACCACCTACCTGAACAGCAGCCCGCCCAGCAGCGATGCCCTCACCCAGGCACAAATCGGGCTGGAATACGTCCAGCAAGCTCTGACCGTGATCCGTGCGTCCAATTAGGGGCGCCAAACCTGCATAGGAGGTTAAACCCATGCCTAAGGACCTGGATTTTGCCCATTTTGAGGCCGAATTGGCCGCCACCTTTAGCCCAGAACAACGCGAATGGATCGCACGCCTGCTGCACGACCACGTGAGCGGCCTGGTGACCAACATCTCCATGCAAGTGGAGATCGTCACCAAGATGATCAACCGGGGCATGGACATTCAAGAAGAAGTGGCCTCCCTGAAGGAGAACGTCAAGAACGCCACACAGCACATCGTCGCCATAGAAAAATCCATGCGCCCCCGCAGGCCAGAGCCCCACGACGAAGCCCTAGCGTAGCAGGGTACGCCGGATGAGGTGATAGAGCGCCTCTGGGGTTTCGTGGTCCATGTCGAAGATGGCCAGGTACGAGCCTTCGTCAAAAGGGGTGCGGAGGGGGTCGCCAGGGGCAGCGTTGGCCAGGTCATCGGCATACCGCCCACTCCCCTTGATGGCAATAATGGGCGTCCCCAGGCGGGCGTGCATTTCAACCTCGTTACGCACGATCTGCCCGCCGTTGATGACCATCGCCAGGCCAGAAGGCCCCGACGAGCGCGCCATCCCCACCAACAATTGAGACTCCGCGCCAAAGTCGTTGGCCTCCAGCACCACAAAATGCGTGTGGTCCGGGTTGAGCGGAAAGCGACCTTCTGCCGGGGGCGGGCCGCCAGGGTAAGTTATGGCGTTGCCGACCGTGATGCCCATCAGCGGGAAGGTCGCGTTGACCAGCGCGTAAGCATCGCCCAGCATTTCCATCACTCCGGCATCGGTGCCACCATCGGCCACCAACGCGGGGTTGTCTTCTGCAAAGCGCACCAGGCTATCGGCCAACAGCCGCTTGAGGCGCGTGTGTAACAGCCGGTCCACAGCCTGGCCGCCCCCATGCACCACAATCGTATGCCGCAGTGCAGGTAAGGCGAACCAGCGCACCACATCCACTGCCGAGATGGTTGGCAAGGTTTCGATGAGCTGCGCGGTTTTTTCCGGGCCAAACCGGATCGACTTCATCACCGGTTGATAAGCGTCCATCCTTCACAAACCCCTTTGCTTGCCGGGCTGCCCTGTGCCCATTATACCTGTGCTTGAACTTCCCGCCGCCTTCGGGTAATTTTATCCCGCAATCATTATGGGGAAGGAACCAAGCGATGACTCTCGCTGCCTTAAAGGCCCGCCTGACGGACATTTATTTGCTCAATCGGGCCAATGCCGTGCTGAGCTGGGACCAGCAAACGCAAATGCCGCCTGGGGGGGCTGCTGCCAGGGCCGAACAACTGGCCGTGCTGGGCAAGCTCGCCCATCAAATGCTGGTGGCGGGCGAGACTGGCGAGCTGCTGGCCGCCGCCGAAGCCGAAACCACCGGCATGGGCGCCGAACAGGATGACGCCGCCTATGTGCGCGTCGCGCGCGAAGTCTACGACGACGCCACCAAACTGCCCGAAAGCTGGGTTGTGGAGTTCAACCGCACCACCGCCCAAGCCCACCACATCTGGGCCAAGGCGCGGGAGGAAAAAGACTTTCAGCAGTTTTTGCCCACGCTGGAGCGCATCTTTGACCTGGTGCGCCAACAAGCGGATTACCTGGGCTATGCCGAAAAACCCTACGACGCCCTGCTGGATAAGTTCGAGCGCGGCACCACCAGCGCCGAAGTCGCGGCGATTTTTGGCCAGCTCCGCACCGCGTTGGTGCCCATCGTCCACGCCATCCAAGCCAACCAGGACCGCGTGAGCGACGCGCCCCTGCATGGCCAGTTCCCCAGCGCGCAACAACGCGCCTTTGGCGAATTTGTGGTGAAGCAGTTTGGCTTTAACTTTGAAAACGGTCGCCAGGATGTGGCGGTGCATCCCTTCTGCACCTCCTTCTCGCCACGCGATGTGCGCATCACCACACGCTTTGACGAAACCTGGCTTTCCCCGGCGCTCTTTGGCACCATGCACGAATCCGGCCATGGCCTCTACGAACAGGGCATCCCGCTCCACTGGGAAAATGACATCCTGGGCAATGCGGTGTCGTTGGCCTTTCATGAGAGCCAATCGCGCCTGTGGGAAAACGTGGTGGGCCGCAGCCGGGCCTTCTGGGGTCACTTCTACCCCCGCCTGCAAGCCACCTTCCCACAGCAGTTCGAAAATGTGGATGTGGAAGCCTTCTACCGTGCGGTGAATCAGGTCAAGCCTTCCTTCATCCGCGTGGAAGCTGACGAAGTAACCTACGCGCTGCACATCATGCTGCGCTTCGACCTGGAACAGGCCGTGATCAACGATGGCTTCCCGGTCAAAGAACTGCCGGACGCCTGGAACGCCAAAATGCAGGAATACCTGGGCATCACCCCGCCGGATGATGGGCTGGGTGTGTTGCAGGATATCCACTGGTCGCTGGGCATCATGGGCTATTTCTCGACCTATGCCCTGGGGAACATGCTGGCCGTCCAGCTCTATGACCTGGCCACCGCGCAACACCCCAGCATCCCGGCGGAAATCGCCGAGGGCCAGTTCGAGACCCTGCTGGGCTGGATGCGGTCCAACATTCACCAGCACGGCAGCAAATATCGCCCCAAGGCGCTGCTGAAGCGCGTGACCGGCGCCGATCAGATTGACCCAGCGCCCTTCCTGCGCTACATCCAGCACAAGTACGGGGAAATCTACGCCCTTTAACGCGACGGTGTGTAGTACTGAGGGTTTTTATTGGCGGGGTGCCGGCCGGCGCCCGCTCACCTTCAGCAATCAGCGAGGACCTGTAACTGCATGGCTCCAACTGTTTCGCCCCTGCCCCCCCTGGGCCTCTCCCAGGCCGAAGCTGAACAACGCCTGCGCCAGGGCCAGGGCAATACGGTAGACATCAAAACCAGCCGCTCGTTGAGCGAGATCATCCTGGGTAACCTGTTGCAGATTGCCAATGTGGTGTTGCTGGTGATCATGGGGGTGCTCTTCCTGGTGGGCAAACCGGCGGAAGCGCTCTCGACTGGCGGCGTGGTGTTTGTGAACATCTTCCTGGGCGCTTTTCAGGAGTTCCGCGCCAAGCGGAAGCTGGACCAGATTGCCCTGCTCAACCGCCCACGTGTGACCGTCATCCGCGATGGGCGCGAACAGGTCATCAGCCAGAGCGAGGTCGTGGTGGGCGATGCGCTGGTGCTGCGCGCCGGGGACCAGGCGGTGGTCGATGGCCAGCGCGTGGCGGTGCCCGGGCGCGAGCACACCCGCCTGGAGATGGACGAATCGCTGCTCACTGGCGAGTCGGACCTCATCCGTAAGCAGCCGGGCGACGAGATTTTCTCCGGCAGCTTCTGCGTGATTGGCGAGGGCGTGTACATTGCAGAAAAAGTGGGCAACGAAAGCTTCGCCCAGAAGATCACCGCCGGGGCCAGGGAGTTCACCCGCGTGGTGACGCCCCTGCAAGCGCAGATCAGCATTCTGGTGCGCGTGCTGGTGGTGGCGGCGCTGGGCTTTAGCCTGCTGGTGGCCCTGCAATATGCCTATGCCGAGCGCGACTTTGCCGAAGCCATCGAAGACATGGCCGTGATCATCGCGCTGGTGCCGCAGGGCTTGTTGCTGATGATCACAGTGGCTTATGCACTGGGCGCTTTGCGGATCGCGCAGAAGGGCGCGCTGGTCCAGCAGAGCAACGCGGTAGAGAGCCTGAGCAACGTCGATGTGCTGTGCCTGGATAAAACCGGCACGCTGACCACCAATCGCATCCTCTTCCATGCCCTGCACCCGCTCAACGGCACCGAGACCGAGGGCCTGCAAGCCCGCCTGGCCAATTACATCGCCAGCACGGGCGCCAAAAACCGCACCGCAGAAGCCCTGGCCGAAGTCTTTCAGGGCCAGGCCAGCACGCCCGTCGCAGAAATCCCGTTTTCCTCTGCTCGCAAATGGGCCGGAGCCAGCTTCGAGGGCAACGGCACCTACATTTTTGGCGCGCCAGAGATGATCGCCCCGGCCCTGGGCCCGGCAGAAACCGACCTGTCTCGCCGCTCGCGCGCGAGCTGGCACACGGTGGCCTGCGCGTGTTGCTGTTTGCCCACACGCCCGATGTGGTGCGCGAGGTGCCCGAAACCCACGAACCCGCCCTGCCCGGCAACCTGCGTAGCCTGGGCCTGGTCAGCTTTACGGACGAACTGCGCCCCAATGTGCGGGCCGTGCTGGATAAGTTTCGGCGCGGGGGCATTCGGCTCAGGCTCATCTCCGGCGATAACCCGGACACGGTCGCGGCACTGGCCTATCAAGCGGGCTTCTCGCCAGAAACCGACCGTGCCATCTCCGGAAAACAACTCGAAGGCATGAACGCGCTGGAACTGCAACAGGTGGTGCAGGAATACAGCATCTTCGGGCGCATCACGCCGGAGCAGAAACAAGCCCTGGTGGATGCCCTGCGCGCTCAGGGTCACTACGTCGCCATGATGGGCGACGGCGTGAACGATGTGCTCTCGCTCAAAAAGGCGCAGGTGGGCATCGCAATGGAGGACGGCAGCCAAGCCACACGCGGCGTGGCGGATATTGTGCTGCTGGGCAACCGCTTCGAGGTGCTGCCAGATGCCTTTCTGGAAGGGCAGCGCATCATCAACGGCATGAGCGACGTCACGCGGCTCTTTTTGACGCGCACACTCTACACCGCCCTGCTGATCCTGGTGGCGGGCTTTGCCGGGGCTGCCTTCCCTTTTACGCCGCAGCACAACTTCTTGCTGACCACCTTGCCGCTCGGTGTTCCGGTGTTCTTTCTGGCGCTGTGGGCCAAGCATGGCGTGGCCACGCGCAGCTTGCTGGCCAGCGTGGCGGGGTTCGTGTTCCCGGCGGGGATTTCGCTGGCCGTGCTGATGGGCGCGATGTGGCTGCTCTACCTGGATGGCCCGCGCACCGACGCGGCAGACATCGCGCTGGGCCGAACCGTGCTCACCAT
>JAAUUD010000245.1 GCA_012031655.1 Anaerolineae bacterium
TGAGGTCCTGCCAGTCACGCGCCCCACCGAGCGCCTCGCCTGTCCGGCGGCCACGCCCGGCCAAACCACCCTGTGCATCCTGCCGCGTTGATGAACCCGGGATAGAGCGCGGGTGGGCGCTCTATCCCCGGCCATGCCGGGCAACTTCACTGGCGGGCTGGCGCGCTGCGCTCTGGCATCGCAAGCCGTGGCCGGACCCGCACCCACTCTGCAAGCAGCTTGCGGTCCATCACAAAGCAGACCTTGCCCAGGTGATCACCGTAGAAAAAGGCGACGTACAGCACACACGCCGCCAGGAAAAGCGCGGCCAGGCCACACCAGATCAACCCGATTTTGAAGAACAGCCAAGCCCACATGAGCTGAAACATCACGAAAAACAGCTCCGCCAGGACGTACGGCCAGTGAATCTTGATCTTGTAGCGCTTTCTGGGGGCAGCAGCAAGTGCCGTGGCTCCGGTGACCAGCGCGGTCTTGGGGGTGCGCTCGAACTCACTGGCCAGCGAGCCAAACAACCCCTCCAGAAAGGCGCTAAACTGGTGCGGTAGCATCCCGGTGCTGATGATGACCTGCGGAACAATGCGCCCCACTCGCTTGAGGAAGCTGGACGGGGTGAGGCGCTCTGGGTAGGTGTGCTTGGTTTCCAGCGAGGCCACCGTGGCAGAGACTGTTAGCCACAGGATGCTTGGCACCAGATACAGCAGCACCCCCACAGTTGGGTTCGAGGCACCCAACCAATAGCCGCTGTAAATCAGGAAGGGCAGCGTGAGGATCCAGAGCATCCAGATGGGCCACTGCCAGGAAATACACATATGATACAAGAGGTGCAACCGCCGGAGCCACGAGGCTTGATATTCAAAAAGCAAGCGCCGCAGATGCAACCGCTGGAGCTGAACCCAGCCCTGCGTCCAGCGTTTCTGTTGTGCCTTGTAAGCGGTGTAGGTGGCGGGGAGTTCGCTGGGCACCACGATTTCTTTGACAAACTTCGTCCGGTACCCGGCAAAGAGGTGACGAAAGCTCAATTCACAATCTTCGACCAGGCTAGTCGCTTTCCAGCCGCCGGCGCTTCAATGGCCGAGGCTCGCCACACCCCCGCAGTGCCCGTGAAGTTCACAAACTGCCACACCGCCGAGCGCCAGGCCATTTGCAGCGTGTGGTGGTCATCCACCCATAAGGATTGGGATCGGGTCAGGGCGGATTCAGCATGGTTAAGGTGCCCCCACTGCGCCTGCACCAACGCCAGTCCGGCATCCGGGGTGCCGTCCTCTCGGTAGAAATGCGGGATGGCACGCAGCAAAAAATCGCTGGGTGGCACAAAGTCCGCATCGAAGATGACGATAAATTCGCTCTCGGTTTGCCGCCGCCCTGCTTCCAAGGCCCCGGCTTTGTATCCCTGGCGGTTGGTGCGGTGCAGGACCTGGCAATCTATCCCCGCTAGCCGCACCGCTGCGCAAACCTGCCGCACCAGCTGGCGCGTATCTTCATCGGTGGAGTCGTCCAGGACCTGAATGGTGAGGCGGCCTGCGGGCCACCGCAGGCGCGAGGCCGCTTCGATCACCCGCCGGGCCACCGCATGTTCATTAAACATCGGCAGTTGAACGCACACCGTGGGATACTCCAGCGGCATTCTCCCCGGCGTTTCTGGCCTGCGACCGCGCCAGTAAAACCCAAGCCGCTCCACCAAACCCGCCCCCTGAAGCACCAGCACCCCCACAAACGGCAGATGAAACAGCGCGGTGCTCAGCATCCATAGAGACGTTTCCTGCTCAGCCTGGGCCCTGGGCAGCCCTTCGATGGCCAACGGAGTCAGGCTCAGGGCGAGGAGCAATAAGCCGACGCTCGCCATCCACCATCTAAACCTGAACAACCGTCGAGGGTATTGCAGCTTCGGCAACGGGCCTGTCTGGGTTTTCATGTGCTTGTGCTTCCTTTACGTCTTATCCAGTACACGGCGAGACCGCTGGCAGTTTTTGCAAAACGCCTGGCTTGTGCGGCGGTCTCATGTAGGTAGACTGGCCAAAGCAGAAAAGGTTGCGGTGTTTTTGAAATTCCCTCCAGCGTGTTGTGATTCGGGAGGGCAATGCCTTACTTCCGTGGAGTTGCTGGGTCTCTCTAAGGTGGACCTAAAAGAGCGATGGCTTATTGTGGCACCGGTTGCGATTGCTGTATCAACCAGTGCGCCTCAAGTTCGTTGGCCGCGAGGTGCAGCACAAACTGTTCGGGAGTGATCGGGTATGCGGACCTGCCGTGCGGGGTCTTCCGCCTTAATTCCCCATGGTAGCCGGAACACCCCACAGGCCCAGCCCCCCCATGAACCGCGAACCTGGTTCACTCGCAAACCAACCGATAGCCCACGCCAGGTTCGGTGATGAACAACTCAGGCAATGTCGGGTTGGCTTCGAGCTTCTGGCGCAACTGCGCAAAGTAGACCCGCAGGTAGTGCGTTTCCCGAACATACTCCGGCCCCCAGACCGCCTTCAGGATCTGCTGATGGGTGAGCACACGCCCGCGATGCTGAATCATCAAGCGCAGCAGGGCATACTCGGTTGGGGTGAGCTTCACGGCTTCGCCCCCCCGCATAACCAGGCGGCGCGTGAGGTCCACTTCGATCTCGCCACAGTGCACCACCTCCTCGCTGGGGTTGGGGGCGGCATGGCGCAGCGCCACGCGCAAGCGCGCCAGCAGTTCGTCCGTGCTAAAGGGTTTGGTGATGTAGTCGTCCGCCCCCGCATCGAGTGCGCTCACCTTGTCATGGTCAGAGTCGCGCACCGAAAGCACAATGACCGGCGTTGCGCTCCACTCTCGCAGGCGCTTGAGCACGCTCAGGCCGTCCATGTCCGGCAGGCTCATATCCAGAATCACCAGATCGGGCCGAACCTGGGCCGCCCGATTGATGGCCACTTGCCCAGCTTCGGCTTCGAAGGTTTGGTAACCGTGCGCTTCCAGCGTGATGCGCAAAAAGCGCCGGATTTGCACCTCGTCATCGACCACGAGCACCCGGGGTCCATCGCTCATAGGGCTGCCTCCTGAACGGGTGGCACCGCTTCTCCACCGGGCAGGCGTACCACCAGGCACGCCCCGCCGCCCGGAGGGCGTTCCGCATGCAGGCTGCCGCCATGGGCTTCTACAATTGCCCGGCTGACCGGCAATCCCAGCCCTGTGCCGCCGGGCTGGGTTCCCGGTACGCGGTAGAACTTGTCAAAAACGCGTTCCAGGTCTTCCGGTGGAATGCCGGCCCCCGCGTTGGTCACACGAACTTCGATCTGGTTGGCGCGCTGGGTGGCCTCCAGCCGGATCAGGCTGGCTTCGGGGGCATAGCGCAGGGCATTATCCAGCAAGTTAATAAAAACCTGCTCCATCAGCACATAATCCAGGCGCAGCAAGGGCAGTTCAGCCGCCAGGCTCAGTTGCAAGCGCGCTGGGGGGAGCTCTGCCCGCTTGCGCGCACTGCCCAGCAAGTCTCCCAGGTCGCACCAATCGCGCTTGAGCGCCAGGCGCCCTCCTTCCAGCCGCGACATATCCAACAAATTCTCCACCAGGCGGTTAAGCCGCTCGGCAGCGCTGTAAATGTCGCTCAGCAGGTCGCGCTGGGCCTGGGGTGTGAACAGGATGCCCGTGCTGAGCAGGCTGCTGCTGGCCCCGGTGATCGCCGCCAGGGGCGTCCGAAACTCATGGGAGATGGTATTGAGCAGGGTGGTGTAGAGCTTTTCAGACTGGCGCAACATCTGCGCTTCCTCAGCGGCTTCGTCCAGCATCTCGCGCTGAATGACCAGCGCGATGTGGTGCACAAAGGTCTCCAACAGAATTTCCAGATCAAAGGAGGGGCGCTCCCCGGTGCGTCCGCGCAGGCTCAACACGCCTACGGACCCCGCCGGAGTAAGCAGCGGGAGGTGCTGCGCTGCGGCCAGGGGTAGCGTCTCCGTAAAGCGCCCGGCGGGCCGGTTGTTCTCGAAGGCCCAGCGCGCCACACTTTTTTCTTTCTCATCTAAACTCAGGGTGCTGGAGGCGTGTGCTTCGGGGCGCAACTGCCCCACCTGCGAAAGCGTGATGGCCACCTGCGCGTTAAACACGCTGCTCATCTGGTTCACCGCAGTCCGCAGCACGCCATCCAGGTTGACCAGCAAATCGGTCGACAGGTTCGATTTGAGCAGGCCGAGCCGGAAGAACGACACCGGCAGCCGCTGCTGGATAGTGAAGCGCGCCCGCAGCAGCTCATCGTGCGCACCGATCAGCTCGTTCGGCGTGGCGACGCGTTGTTTCCCAGCTTCACGTCGAACCTCGACGTCGAGCGGGTCGACTTCGCACTCCGCCGGCCGGGCCGCATCGACGTGGTGCTCGCGTTCCCACGGCCAACGGCGGCGCTCCGCCGACGGTTGATCGTCGAACGCTGGCACGAGGACATTCGCGCGGCGATCGACCTCGACCGCGCGCTGGAGTGGGGGCAAATCGCGGCCCGGCACGCATGCACGCTGCGAGGCCACGAGATCGATCGGCTCATGACTCGCGCCGAGCTTCGCGCGGCAAGCCGGGAGCTGCGCGGGGAGGTTTGAGCTCCCCTCTCGGCAGCGTCCAAGCTCCTTCGAGGCGCTTGCGAGAAGGCTCGCGAACGCGGTCCCGATTCCACGTCCCCGCCGGCTGAACCAGCAGGAAGAAGCCTAGCAACGCGGCCCCGCCCACGGTGCTCCACGCACCGAACGCAGGCGGCCAGGTGGCCAGCACCGTGAGTCCCGCCGCGACAAGCACGATGACGGCCGAGAAGGCCCAGGACGCTCGGCGAGCCTGCCGCGCCCATCGTACGGGATCCACGCGGCTCACGAGGAACGTCCCATCCGGCATGGGACGGATGGACATGTGTCCCTCGTGCGTCTGCACGGCCCCAACGACGAAGACTTCGTCTCCGGCCCGAACCGAGAGATCCACCGACTGAAGGAGACCTTTCGCTCGCTTGGCGGCGGTCATGGCCTCTTCGAAGGCTTCCGGGCTCGGTGCGGCGTCGAGCGACTGGAGCTGCTGCGGATCCGGCCACACGTCCCCATCACCGGCCTCCACCGCGATGTTCGCTCCCCCGGCGTCGATGTGGCCCCCGAAAACCTGCGCCCGACGCTTTCGGTCGTGCCAGCCGATGGTGGCTGGGGGCTTGGCCAGCGCGCGACCTCGACGCTCGATCGTGAGCGTCGCGAGCGCTCCTGCCGGGCCCGCGCCGTCCTTCACGAGGCCGACGATCGATCCTTCCCCTGTCGCATCAGCGGCGAGTCGGCGCCATCGAAGGAGCGACGGTGGATGCTCGGGCGCGGGCGATAGCAGCGCGGCGATGAGGAGCGTGTTCGCCCAGCATCGACGGCCAGTGCGCGCCGCATTCCAGCGCGAAGCATCACGGCCCGCCTTGGCCAGCATCGACGCAGCGGCTTCGACATGCGCCGGTGCGCCACTGTGACTGGCGCAGCACAGCGCGAGTTCCGGATCGGACAGGCCGAACCGGTCAGCGATGGCGGTGAGGACGCCGGCGTGGTCCGCGGCCAGACGCTCGTAGCCGACGAGGCAACGTTCTCGACGACCGATTCCAGGTTGGCGATTTGTCGATGTTGGCGGCCTAGTGGGAACGGTG
>JAAUUD010000246.1 GCA_012031655.1 Anaerolineae bacterium
GCCTGGACGGCCTCTGGGCGCCCCTGTTGGCCGGAGACCTGCACCTGCCGCTGAGCCTGCCCGCGCCGCACTATGCCATGGGCCTGCATTGCCTGGAAATGCGCCGCGCCTGCGACCTGAACGTGCTGGGCCTCACCTGGCCGGGCGTGCCCAGCATCCTCAGCGGCCACAATGACTACGTCGCCTGGACGGTCACGCCAGCTGGGGTGGATACGCAAGACGCTTTCGTGCTGCGGACCGACCCCGCTGACTCGACGCGCTACGCCTGGGACAACACCTGGCGCACGCTGACCCTGCGCGAAGGCGCGCTCTATCCCGAAGCCGACGACCTGGCCGAACAGGGGCGCTTTCCGATTGCCAGCACCCACTTTGGCCCGGTGATCAGCGATGCCCTGGAGGTGGGCGAGCCGCTGGCCCTGCGCTCGGACGGGCTACACACCCACCGACCCCTTGCTGGCGCTCCTGCGCCTGAACCGTGCCAGCACCCCGGCCCAGGTGCAAACCGCCCTGGATGCCTGGACCTGGACCCCAGCGCACCTGCTCTATGCCGAGGTGAACGGCACCATTGGGTATCGGCTGGTGGGGCGTGTGCCGCAGCGCGCCGCCGAACACTTTAGCCACGCCCCGGCCCCGGGCTGGACCGCTGCGCTGGCCTGGGGCCAGGACCTGCCCACTGGCGCCCTGCCCCGGCTCGAAAACCCGCCCGAAGGGCTGATCATCGTGGCGGCGCAGCCCATCAGCCCGGCGATTGTGCAGGCGCGTTGGCAGGTAGGGGTGCGCTACCCCCGCCTGCAAGCCCTGCTGACCGCCACCGATGCCCACACGGTCGAAAGCTTTGCGCGCATCCAGCAAGACACCACCGACCCCTTTGGCCAGGCTTTGCGCGACCTCCTGCTGACTCTGGAGCTTAGCGGCGCCGATGATGTGGGCGGGATGGCGGTGCAGGGCACCCTGGCGGAGTGGGATGGGCTGGCGGAGGTGGAAAGCGGCGGCGCGGCCCTGTTGGCCGTAATCTGGGCGGCGCTGGTCGAAAGCACTTTTGATGACGAACTGCCCGCCCCCACCCCCGGTTTGCAGCGCGAACAATGGGCCGCCCTGAGCCTGCCCGAGGATTCCCCCTGGTGGGATGATGCCACCACGCCTGACCGGCTGGAGGACCGGGCCGCTGCCCTGCGCGCTGCCCTGCAAACCGGCCTGGAACGCGCCGTGGCGGCTTTCGAGCGCCCACCGGAGGGCTGGCAGTGGGGCTTGCTGCACCAGGCTGACTTCATCAGCCAACCCCTGGGCGGCCAGGCGGCGGTCGGGGAGCTGCTCAACCGCCGCATCGAGATGGTGAGCGGCAGCACAGATGCCATCAACAGCACCGCCTGGACCACCCAGCCCGACGCCCGCTATGGGGTGGTGAGCCTGCCCGCTGCCCGCTTGATCATCGACCTGGCCGACTTCGACAACAGCCGTGTGGTGCTGGCCACCGGGCAAAGCGGCCACCCGGCCAGCCCACACTATGATGATATGCTGGCGCTGTGGCGCAGCGGCGAAAACCACCGCCTGCGCTGGACGCGGGAAGACATCCAGGCGCGCGAGGCGGATACGCTGCGCCTGCGCCCGCAGCCCGAAGGACCGCTGGAGTAAGGCCCGTTTTTTAACCAACCTTTAGACATTCACCCAAAGTGCGCTACAATGTAAGGCGTCAGAAGGCGCCAACAACCCCTGCATGGAGAATGAGCACGATGACTGATCCCATCCAGAATGCCCAGGATTCCGAGATTGGGCGGTTTTTGCGCCAGATCGAAAGCCTGGTGGAGAATACCCACACGCTCCAGCGGGTTGCTGTGCAAGCTACCCAGGCCCTCCAGCAACAAGGCTTTCAGATCAAGGTGGATGTGAACCAACTGACCACGGAGATCGAGCAGGGCCTGCGCCAGACGCGCCAGGGCAGCTATAGCCTCTCTCAGCAGTTGGAGCAATACGCGGAGCTGGCGCGTATTTCGGCGCTCATTACCTCGTCGCTGGAGCTGGACCAGGTGCTCGAAGATGTGATGGACACGGTGATTGAACTCACCGGGGCAGAGCGCGCCTACCTGATGCTCAAAAACCGCGACTCGGACGAGATGGTGGTGCGTTCGGCCCGCAACTGGGACCGCGAAACGCTGGAAAAAGAAGACATCACCTTCAGCCGCAGCATCATCAACACCGCCATGGAACAGGGCAAGCCTATCCTGACCACCAACGCCCAGGACGACGCGCGCTTCCAGAACTTTGCCAGCGTGGCCATGAACGCCCTGCGCTCGATTGTGGTCATCCCGCTGATGATCCAGGGCCGCGCGATTGGCGTGCTCTATGCCGATAACCGCCTGCACCAGACCTTCAGCCAGAGCAGCGTGCCCTTGCTTTCGGCCTTTGCCAGCCAGGCGTCGGTCGCCATCGAAAACGCCCGCCTCTTTGAAAAGGTCAAAGACGACCTCAACGAAGCCCGGCGCGAGGTGCAGCGCCTGCGGATTCAGATCGACCGGGGCAAGGTTAACGAGCAGCTCGACCGCATCACCGAGACAGACTACTTTCAGCGGCTTTCGACCATGGCGCGGGATATGCGCCGCCGCACGCAGGAAATCCAGGGCGACGACCTGCCACCGGACGAGGACGAGAGCACCGAATAGCGCCCAGTGGGGCCGTTTGGCGCCCCCAGGGCGCTGTGGTAAGATCAGGGCATCTGTCACCTCTATCTGGCTATGTTCTGCGAGTCGCCAATGCACATCCTCCTGACCACTTCCTGCACGCGTGAATTCCTGCGCCTACGCCGCGAGCGCCAGCTTGCGCCGCCGGCTTGGGATGTTGTGCTGTGGGTGCGCCTGGGAGCAGAGGTGCGCAGCACAGCCAGCTAGACGAGTTTCAAAGGATGCTCCCGTGAATCAGACTTCCCCGAATACTCCCCAATTTTCGCGCCGTCGGTTTTTGCAAATGACCTCGCTTGGGTTGGCGGCCAGCACCGCCGGGACCCTTGGCTTCAACCTGGCGCCCGCGCCGCTGGCCCGCCTGCGTGCCCAGCAATCCGAGGGCGTTTTGCGTGTGGCCTGGGGCACACCCGTCACGCTGGACCCCATGTTCGCTTCGGCAGATAGCGAAATTGCCTTCCTGAACGCTATTTACGATTACCTGGTGGATACCAACGCCGCGTCGGAGCTCGTGCCGCGCCTGGCGTCCTCCTGGAAGGTCAGCGACGATGGCCTGGCCTATACTTTTACGCTGCGCGAGGGCGCCACGTTCCACGATGGCAGCCCCTTCACCCCGGAAGATGTGGTGTGGACCTTCCAGCGCTTGCGCGAAGACCCCGAAAGCGCCACCGGCCAGCTCTATGCCAACGTGACGGACGTCACCGCCGGGGAAGACAACACCGTGACCTTTACCCTGGCCCAGACCAACCCGGATTTCCTCTATGACATCTCGGACAACCGCGCCTTCATCCTGCAAGCCGAGGCACAAAACATCGGAGAGGAATTCAACGGCACCGGGCCATTCATCCTGGAAGAATACCTGCCCGGCGACCGCGCTGTTTACCGCGCCAACGAAGCTTATTGGGCCGGGGCGCCCAGCCTCAGCGGGCTGGAGTTCATTTATTTTGATGATAACCAGGCCGCCATCGCCGCGCTGGAAGGCGATGTGGTGGACGTGGCCCTGCGCATGGATAACGCCACCTTCCTGAGCCTCTCTGGGGCGAGCGGCTTCAACGCGGTGGCCATCCCCACCAACGGGCACGACCTGGTCCGCCTGCGCGCCGATGTGGAGCCAGGCAACGACCCGCGCGTGCAGCAGGCGCTCAAGCTGGCCACGGACCGCCAGGCGCTCTATGACCGTGTGCAACTGGGCTTTGGGGCCGTTGGCAAAGACTCGCCCATCGGCCCACAGTTCGGCCAATACTTTAACGAAGCCATCACTCTGCCGGAGCGCGACCCCGACGCCGCACGCGCCCTGTTGGCCGAAGCTGGCTACCCCGATGGCCTGGACCTGACGCTCTATGTGCCGGATACGCGGCGACCGCGTGACCCTGGCCGAAGCGCTGGAAAGCCAATGGCGCGAGGCGGGCATCCGCGTGACCATCGAAGCGGTGCCAGAGGCGGTCTACTACTCCGACGAGGGCGAAAACTGGCTGACCGCCACCCTGGGCATCACCGGGTGGGGGGTCGCGCCCCTCGCCGCAGTTCTACCTGGAGAACAGCCTGCGCACCGGCGCCCGCTGGAACGAGTCCGGCTTTAGCGACCCCGAAGTGGACGAGCTGATTGCGCTGGCCGGGACCAGCGTGGATGAGGCCGAACGCACCGCCGCCTACATGCGGATCCAGGAAATCCTGGCGGAGCGTGGGCCGATCATCGTGCCCTACTTCTTTGCCCAGTTTATGGTGACGGACGCCGCCGTGGAGGGCATCCAGCTGCACCCCTTCGCTGGGCGCACCAACTTCAACACCGCCAGCTTTAACTAAGCGGTTGCCAGCTGGGGAGGGGGCGTCCCTCCCCGCCTATCCTGCCTGCCCAGCCAGAGGACCCTGCCCATCATGACCGCAGAAGCACCTTCCCGTCCCGTTGCTGAGCGTGGTTTCCGCACCCAGGGCCTTCAACGGAACCTGCGCGGATTGCTGCGCCTGCTTGCTGCCCTGTTCAGCCGACCGACCTCTGCGCTGGGCACGGCGATTGTTTTGGTCTTCCTGTTCCTGGCGTTCTTTGGGGAACAGGTGGCGCCCTACCCAGACCCCAACGACCAGAGCCACGCGGTTTTTGAGGCGCCCACCCTGGAGCTTGGCCGCCTCTCGCTGGGGGATTACCCTTTCGGCACGGACCGGCTGGGGCGCGATGTGTTCAGCCGCGTGATCCTGGGCGCGGCCAGCATCTTTCGGGTGGCCGGGCTGGGGACCGGCCTGGCGGTGGTCGCCGGGACGGTGCTGGGCCTGCTGATGGGCTATCAGGGCGGGCTGTTTGATGAAGTGCTGGGCCGCGTGATTGACGCCATGCTGGCCATTCCGGCGCTCTTGCTGGCGCTGGTGGCGGTGGGCATCATCCGGCAATTGAACGTGGAACCGGGCACCTGGCAGGCGGAGCTGGCCGAAAACGCCGTGCTGCTGGTGATCGGCATCCTCTACCTCCCGATTGTGGCGCGGGTGGTGCGCAGCGTGACGCTGGACATCAAAACGCGCGAGTTCATCGAGGCCGCGCAGATTCGCGGGGAAAGCCGTTTCTACATCATCTTTCGGGAGATTTTGCCCTCGGTGGTGCCCGCGCTGGTGGTGGAGGCGTCGCTGCGTTTTTCGTATGCCATCTTCCTGGTGGCGTCGCTGGGTTTTCTGGGCTTTGGCATCCGTCCGCCCTCGCCGGATTGGGGGCGCATGGTCAGCGAGGCGCGCAGTATTTACCGCCTGGCGCCTTGGGCGCTGGAGTACCCCGCCGGGGCAATTGCCGCGCTGGTGGTGGGCGTCAACCTGATGTCCGACGGCATCAAGCGCGCCTTGCAGAAAAGCGCCTAGGGGATGTTTGCGCGCCTGCTGGGGGGCCTGGCGGTGCTGTGCTTTGTGGCGCTGGGGGCCCTGCTGCGCCCGCGTGAGGTTTTTAAA
>JAAUUD010000247.1 GCA_012031655.1 Anaerolineae bacterium
CAGAATGCCCGCTCCCCCGGTCATGACTACCAGTTTTTCCATCCAGCATCGCCCACTTATTCGCTCTCCTTTAGGTTGAGTAGTGCGCGCAAACCGGCTTCATCCAAAAGGGGAACGCCCAGTGCTTGCGCGCGCGTGAGTTTACTGCCTGCGGCTTCGCCCGCCACCACATAATCCGTTTTCTTGCTGACGCTGCCCTTAACCATGCCCCCATGGGCGATGATCAGCGCGGCGGCTTCATCCCGGCTGAGCGTGGGCAGTGTGCCGGTGAGCACAAAGTTCAGGCCCGCCAGTTGATCGCCCTGCGGTTCTGCCTGGTTGGCGGTCAGGTTCACGCCCGCAGCCTGGAACTTGCCCAGCAGGCGATGGCTACGCTCCTGGCTAAAGAACTCCACCAGGGCGCGAGCCGTGTGAGGTCCAATCCCCTCTACACGGGCAAAGTCTTCGGCGCTGGCGGCTTCGAAGGCGGCATAACTGCGGAAGTGCGGGGTCAGGAGGGCAGACACAGTGGCGCCCACCCCGCGAATACCCAGGCTGGCAATCAGGGTTGCCAGGGGGCGTTCTTTGGCGGCTTCGAGGCTGCGCAACAGGTTATCAACCTTTTTCTGCGCGAAGCCTTCCAGCGCCAGCAGGGCTTCGGCCTTCAGGAAGAACAAATCGCCTTCATCGCGGATCAGGTTTTTGTGCAGCAAGCGCCGGATGCCGCTCTCACCCAGGCCGTCAATATCCATTCCAGCACGCGAGACGAAGAAAATCAGGTTGCGGGCGATGCGCTCTGGGCAATCTGGGTTGGTGCAATAATAGGCCACCTCGCCTTCCACCCGCTCCACGGGCGAGCCGCAAACCGGGCAGCGCTGCGGCGGCAGGATCGCCTGTTCCGCCCCGTTCCGCGCCGCTGTAACCGGGCCCACCACATAGGGAATCACGTCCCCAGAGCGCTTGACCACCACCCGGTCGCCCAGACGAATGTCTCTTTCCTGAATCAGGTCGTAGTTGTGCAGGCTGGCGTTGCGGACAGTCACGCCGCCAATGAAAACCGGCTCCAGGGCGGCGCTGGGGGTGAGCACACCCGTGCGCCCTACAGTGACCTCCACCGCCAACAACTGGGTTGTGGCCTCTTGCGAAGGGAACTTGAAGGCCACAGCGCCGCGCGGGTCCTTGCCCACCACGCCCAGCTCATCAAAAACAGTGTGCTGGTTGACCTTGATCACCAGGCCATCGACCTCAAAGGGCAGGTCGTCGCGGCGGGGGATGAAGCTTTCTGCATAGGCGGCAGTGGCTTCGATCTCCGAAAAAAGGGCGATTTCCTCCGCCAGGTGGAAGCCCAGCGCGCGCAGATAGGCCAGGGTTTCCCACTGTGTCGGCGGGACGGGGCCCTGAGCATCCACCACAGCATATACATATGCGGTCAGGGGGCGCTCGGCGGTGATGCGTGGGTCTTTTTTGCTTGAGCGTGCCGGAGGCCGTGTTGCGCGCATTGACGTAGAGCGGCAAGTCGGCTTCGCGCTGGCGCTGGTTAACCTTTTCAAAATCGGCCTTCAGGAAGAGCACCTCGCCCCGCACGACCAGGCGCTCAGGCGGCGGCGGTCCGTCTGGCAACACGGGGATGCGCAAGGGAACCGTTGCGATGGTGCGCACATTGGGCGTGACATCGTCGCCAACTTCTCCATTGCCGCGCGTGGCGGCCTGCACCAGCACGCCATTTTGATAGGTCAGCACGATGGTCAGCCCATCAAACTTGGGTTCCACCACAAAGTCCAGCCGGGTGTCGGGCGTCAGCAAGCGGCGGATGCGCTCGTACCAGGCCAATACTTCGGGCACGGTGGAGGTGTTGCCCAGGCTGAGGATAGGCCGGGGGTGTGGCACCTTGGGCAAGTCAGAGTCTGAGGCAAACCCGGCGCGCTGGGTCGGCGAATCCGGGGTAATCAGCTCGGGGTGTTGCTCTTCCAGGTGCTTGAGTTCGTTGTAGAGCTGGTCGTACTCCGCATCAGAGATGATTGGCTCGCCCAGCACGTAATAGCGATAGGCGTGCAGGTTAAGTTGCTGGCGCAGTTGCGCGCTGCGTTGGGCGGCTTGAGGGTTATTCTCCATTGAGGGCATCCGCTGCAATTAAGAAGTCGCGCGCGGCCCACCCAAACTGCCCCGGGCGAGTGAGGCTTTCAACTTCGCACCATTCCAGGTCATCAAAGAATTGCGGACCATCCAGCACTTTGAGCCGGTCGCCTTCCTGGGCACGAAATTGCACATCGCCAGAAAGGCGCGGTTCGTCGCGCAGGTTTAGCCCAGCAGCCCCCGTCCCCAAAAAACAACCACCTCCGCATTGAGCAGACAGCCGCCGGGCAGTGGCGTGCGCGTTGGAACCAGGGTAGAGAGGTCCACCGAGGTAGCGGGTGGCGTGGTTGGGAGGGCGGTTGGCTCGCCAAACAGGGGACCGCCTGGCCCGGCGCCAAGGGCCTGGGTATTGGTCACAATAATCACCTGCGGCGTGGCGCTGCCCAGCGAGGCCCCACTCAGGCTGAGGGCCAGTGCCAGCAGGCCAAAGGCCACCGCCCCCACAAAGAGGATGAGCACCAGCAAAGACCACCATGGCAGGTACAAGCCGCTCTCGCGGGGGACACGCCGCCCGCGTTTGCCGCGAACGGGCGGTGGCGGCGCCCCTGGCTTAGGCCGATAGTCCGGCGGCGCTTGCGGGACGGCGCTCGGCGGCGGCACTTCTGCACGCCGGTCGTACCCTCGGCGGGGCAGTTCATCCGAACTGATGCGCGGCGCGTACCCTTCAGGATTCGCGCGGCGGGTTTTGTCTGAATTGCGTTCCTCGCTCATGCGCGCGCCTTCAACCATGCCAACAGTCGGTCAGTTTCCCAGTGTTGATCACCTGCTCTGCACTCAGCCAGGCACGCCGCGCCGTTCCGATGCCAAACGGCAAAAGCTCGAAGTCCGCAGCGCTGTGCGCGTCTGTGTTGATTGCTATTTTAATGCCCATCTCGGCGCGCGCCGTGCATAGGCAGCTTCCGAAGTCCAGCCGCGCCGGGTTCGCGTTGATTTCCAGCGCCACACTGCTCGTCTGGGCTGCCTCCAGCACCACATCCATATCCAGGTCGGCGGGTTCGCGCCGCATGATGAGCTGGCCACGCATGTGCCCAATGATATCCACATGCGGGTTGCGAACGGCATTAAGCATCCGCGCCGTGACTTTCTCGCGAGGCTGGTCCAGGCTCAGGTGCAAGGAGGCTACTACCAGGTCCAGTTGGGCCAGCACTTCATCAGGAAAGTCCAGGGTGCCATCGGGCAGGATGTCTACCTCGCTGCCGTGCAATACGGTGATATCGGAGTATTCTGCATCGATAGCGCGCACGGCCTGTTGCTGCTCCAGCAAGCGCTCGATGGTCAGGCCGTTGGCAATACGCTGGCTGCGTGAATGGTCGGTGATCACGATGCAGCGCAGGCCGCGTGCGCGGGCGGCTTCGACCATCTCGCGCAGGCTCAACAGGCCATCGCTGGCGGTGGTGTGCATGTGGAAGTCGCCGCGAATATCTGCCAGGCGGATAAGTTGCGGCAGGCTGCCCGCTTGCGCTGCTTCGATTTCGCCGCGATCCTCGCGCAGTTCCGGCGGGATCCACGGCAGGTCGAGCATTGCATACACTGCTTCTTCCGTGGCACACAGAATCGGCGCGCCCTCGCCTTCTAGATGGCTAAACTCGTGTTCGTTGAGGCTCAAGCCACGTTGCCGGGCCATCTCGCGCAGGCGGATGTTGTGGGCCTGGCTGCCGGTGAAATATGAAAGTGCCGTGCCATAGCGCTCCGGCGGCAGGATGCGCAGGTCCGCTTGCACCCCGTGGAGCAGTTCTACCGAGCTTTTGGTATCGCCATGGCCCAGCACGCGGGCCACATCCGGGCGCTGTACGAAGCGCTCCATGATCGGGGCAGGCGTTTCGGAGGCAATCAACAGGTCAATATCGCCAATGGTCGGGCGAAAGCGGCGCAGGCTCCCGGCGATATCGCCGCGCAGGCACCCGGCACGCTCAGCAGGTCGTTCAGGATGGCCAGGGCCGCCGGGAGCGCTACCCCAATGGGCGTGCGTCCCTGATAGCGCCTCAGCGCCTCGATGCCTGCCAGGATTTTTGCTTCGCTCTTCGCCCCCATCCCCTTGAGGGGGCTGAGCTTGCCCTCGCGGGCGGCGGCTTCCAGCCCATCCAGCGTGGTGATGCCCAGTTCATCCCAGAAGAGCTTGGCCTTCTTGGGGCCAACGCCGTTGATCCGCAGCACATCCAGCAAGGTCACGGGCACTTCGGCGGCCAGGCGTTCATAGAAGGCGAGTTTGCCCGTGGCAAGCATCTCCTCGATCTTTTCTGCCAGAGTGGGACCAATGCCGTCAATGGCGGTGAGGGTGCCTTCGGCATGCAGGGCACTGAGTTCGCGCGGGAGGTCGCGCACAACCTCTGCGGCGTTGCGATAGGCCAGCACGCGGTGGATGATCTCCCCCTTGATTTGCAGGAGGTCGGCCACGTCTTCGAAAACAGAAGCGATGGTTGCGTTGTTCATACTGGTCATTATAGCACCCCTGAACGGATGTGCGGGTATTTCTGCCCGTTTATTTTAGCGCAAGAGCACGCTATCATGCCCGGCGTTCAGGAGGCAAGCCCAAAATGAAACGCACCCGTAACCAGATTGTGCAGGGCCTGGCGCTGGCCTTTGCGGTGTTTGCTGTGCTGGTGGCCCTGGCGGATGTGAACGACCTGGCGCGTACCCTGCGCGATTTTCCGCCGACGGTTTTCGGCGCGTTGGTCGCGCTCAAGCTGGTCAATTGGCTGTTTCGCTATTTACAGTGGCACTACCTGCTGGGGGTGGTGGGGGTGCGCGTTCGAGCCGGGCAGCCCAGCGGCCCCGCCCCCACCCCAGCCCAGCCCGCCACCCTGAACCTCTACGAAAGCGTGATTACCTTTCTGGTGGGCTTCCCGATGGCAGTCAGCCCGGGCAAGGTGGGCGAGGTGCTCAAAGCGGCTGTCGTCAAGCAACGCACGGGCATCCCAATTGCCCGCACGGCGCCGGTGGTGCTCACGGAACGAATCGTCGATGGGCTGGCCGTGCTGATCATCATTGGATTGGCCGGGCTGAGCTACCCCAGCGCGGTTTTCGTGGAAGTCGAAGGGCTGGCAGCGACCAGTGTGCGCGGGTTGATCCTGTTTACCCTGGTGGGGATGGGTGCAGGCCTGGCGGTGGTGCAGTGGCGGTCGCTGGCTTTGCAGGTGCTCACGCTCTTCAAGCGGGTTCCGGTGGTGCGGCGCCTGCAACCCTGGCTGCTGACCTTCTACCTGAGCAGCTACCGCATGCTCAAGCTGCGCCGGTTGGTCCCCACGGTCAGCTTTGGGCTGGTCGCCTATGGCACGGACTGCCTGGCGCTCTACCTGATGCTCACGGCGCTGGATGTGCCGGGGGGAGCCACGCTGCTTGCACAGGCCAGCTTCATCCTGGGGTTTGCGGTGATCGCGGCGGCGCTTTCGGCCATGCCGGGCGGCGCAGGGGCCCGCGAGGTGAGCGTGAGCCTGCTGGTGAGCGGCATCATCGGGGGCGAGTGGGAGCGTGAGCGAATGCTGTC
>JAAUUD010000248.1 GCA_012031655.1 Anaerolineae bacterium
CCAGGCGGTTGAGGAAGATGGCCAGCGCATCGGCGGCGGTCATTTCTTCCAGGGGCAGGCTGTGCGGCTGACGGTTGGCGATGCTGAGGCTGCGGGTGGTGATGAGCCGCGTGAGGCGGCGCCCGCCCCGCAGGAAGGGCAACAGGTGCGCGGCATCCCACACATCATCAATGGCCAGCAGGGCGTCGTTTTCGCCCCATTTTTCGGCCAGTTCGATGGCGGCGTCTTCCAGGTCCACAAAGCCGGGGCGGGTGCCGGTCAGGGCGGCATAGAGCTTGCTGAGCGCGGCCAGCAGGTCCGGGTTTTCGCCCAGGGTTACCCAGAAGATGCCGTCGTCGTAGGCGCTCTGGATGTCTTGCCGGTGGCAAAGCTGGGCGGCGAGTTCGGTTTTGCCATAGCCGCCCGGCCCCACCAGCACAATGGTGTTGGGTTGGCTGTTCTGGCGGTCGGCGTCCAGCATCAGGGCCAGCAGTTGTTCGGTTTCGCGGGTGCGCCCGGCAAAGGTGGGGGTGGCTTCTGGCGCCATAAAGGCCACGCTGGTGGCGGTGCAGGGCTGGCGCAGGTAGTCCAGAAAGGTGGCCCACTCTTTATCCAGGTTATAGAAGTGGGAGTCGCTCATCCACTTGGGCACGGCAGAAAAAGCCAGCCCCCGTTGGCCTATCACGGGGAAGACGCAGGTGCCCACCTGGCGGGCATAGAGCCATTCTTTGCGGACCACCTCGGAGGCCATCGCCGCCGGGGTCATCACCAGCACCATGTAGTCCGAGCCTTCGATGGCGTCTGTGATTTGCTTCCACCAGCCCACGCCGCCAAACATGCGGGCGCGGTCTTGCCACACGCTGATCTCGGGCGCTTCGGTTTCGATGCGCTGGCGGAGCTGGGTGGCGAACTCCTCGCCATCCTGGCGAGCATAGGAAATGAAGATACGGCGCTGGGCCTGTTCAGACATCTGGCGGACCTTTCTCCCTGGTGTTCAATGATACACCGAAAATAGTGTGCCAGGTTAGGGCCGGGGCGGGCGAGGGGGGATGAAGCCCCTCGCCCTGGAGGAACTGCCTAGCAGCCCGTCTCGACCTCGAGGCAGGGGGGGTCCTCCAACGGGTCATAATCCAGTGCTTCGTCATCACCCGGGCCGCCCTCGAAGATGTCGCTGCCTTCGCCACCGTTCAGGGTGTCGTTGCCCGTGGCGCTGGGATCACTTGGATCATCCCCGAACAGGGAATCCACGTCCTTGCCACCGTTCAGGATGTCATCCCCTGGGCCGCCAATCAGGAAATTGCCAATTTGAAAGCACGGGAACAGTGGGTCGTTGCCGGGGCCGCCGTCGATGACGTCGATGCCGCCATAGCCGTAGATCACATCATCCCCGCCCTCGGCGTAGATAAAGTCGCTATCATCCGTGCCGTGGATGTCTTCGCAGGCGTCGGTGCCCTCGTATTCGCCCGTGGAACTCGCATTCGGGTCGAACTCGATGTCAAAGGCGCCGCTGTAGGGGCTGCCCACATAGCGCACCACGATGACCACCCCACCGCAGCGGTCCAGCACGGTGGCGCCGTCGTCGGTCTGCACAATGCTGCCGCCTTCCGGCGTGGGGACGATCAAAAAGACGCCAATCGGGCTGGCGCAAAGCGGCGCGCCAGCGGCGTCATAGAACACCACCGCCCAGTTCATCAGGCTGGTGGGCGCGCCCCCCTGCAACACCGGCAGGGAGTCTGAAACGGCCTGGTTGGGGGTGGCGGGCAGGTTGGCGTTGATGTTGGGGCGGTCGAAGTGCCACAGCACCACAGACCGGCTGGCGGTGCCTTCTGGCTCCGCGCCCCAGCCATACCAGATGGTGGTCCAATAGCCGACCACCGCCCCGGCGCGCGGGCCGTTCAGGCTCACGCCGCACACGGGCAGCTCAAAAACCCCCGCTGGGGAGGTGGTTTGGGCCTGCGTGGGTTGCGGCACGGCCAGCCCCAGGCTCAGCACAGCCAACATCAAAATAAAGACGGCATGTTTCATATGAATCGTCTCCTGGTGTAGGTTGTAAGTTCAACAGATAAATTTGGGCGCGGGGCGCCCACCCATACTTACTATACCATATTACAGGCTAGCGCGGGTCAAAATTTCATAAATTTTTCGAACCCATCTGGCTAGAAGTGGGCCAGGCCCTGGCTAGAGGCTATGCCGGGACGAAGGTGGTTTCGTCGGCGGGCTGCTCCAGCGGCAGGCGGATGGTGAAGGTGCTGCCCTGGCCGGGGGTGCTTTCCAGCACAATCTGGCCGTGGTGCATTTCGATGAGGCGTTTGCAGATGGCCAGGCCCAGGCCCGTCCCGGCGTAGGCCCGGGTGGAGCTGTTATCCACCTGGCGGAAGGCTTCAAAAATGGCGGCGTGGTGCTCCGGCGGGATGCCGATGCCGGTATCCTGCACAGCGATGCTGATGTGGCCATCCACCTGCCGGGCGATGATCTGCACCTGGCCGTTTTCCGTGAATTTGATGGCGTTGCCCACCAGATTGATGAGCACCTGGCGGAGCTGGCCGGGGTCCGCTTGCAGGGTGAGCGGTTCGCATTCCAGGGTCAGGGCCAGGCCCTTGCCGGTGGCCAGGGGCAGCAGCGTATCCACCACGCCCGAGGCCAGGCCGGGCACATCGACCGGCTCCAGAACTTTACGCATCTGCCCGGCCTCGATTTTGGAGAGGTCCAGCACGTTGTTGATGAGGCTGAGCAGGTGCCGACTGTTACGCAGCACTTTTTCCATGCGGCTGTGCTGTTTTTCGCTGATGGCGCCGTAGTGGCCATCCACCAGCAACTCGGTGTAGCCGATGATGGCGTTGAGCGGCGTGCGCAGTTCGTGGCTCATGTTGGCCAGAAACTGGTCTTTGAGTTCGTTGGCGCGGGCCAGTTCTGCATTGGCGGCCTGGAGATCGCGGTTGAGTTGCCGGAGGGGGTCAAAAAGCTGGGCTTGCAGCACCGCCCGCCCCATGATCAACCCGGCGATGGCCAGCCCGGCTGAGTATAGGGCAGCACCAGCAGGGTAGAGAATGGCTCGCCCATGACGGTGCTCAGCGGGCGCAGGCTCAGCAACAGCACCCCGGCCAGCGCAGCCCCGGTGGCTGGGTAGAGGGCACGGGCGCGTGGGTCGGTGGCACGGCTGAGCCGATAGGTGGTGCGCGCCAGATAGAAGAGCGAAAGCACAATGCCCAGCGCGCCCAACGGCTGATAGTTGATGGTGTAGCCGCCGAGGTCGGACTCGGCTGGAAAAGGGCCATCGAACGCCAGGTCCAGCGCCAGGATCGCCGGGACGAAGATCATCAGGGCGCCGCCCAGCCAGCGAAACCGCCGCGAGCGCAGGGTGCTGAACTCCTCTGCAAACAAGAAGCTCAGCACGATGAAATACAGCAGCAGCGTGTTGCTGAGCGCCACCACCACATAGCCGTTAAGCGCCAGCTCTTCTATGAAGCGGCCCAGGATGTTCGCAACCGTGTAGCCCACCAGCATCAGCATCATCAAAGAGAAGAGCTGATTGGTGCGCTGGCGGGGCGCCTGCCAGAAGACCACCAGCATCAGCGCCATGCAGATGACGCCGGTCGCCAGATTCGCCACCACCACCATCGTTGTTGTTGAGGTCATGCGCGCTCCGTGAGTTGCTGCCTGTCCCCCCAGTATACAACGTAGCGACGCGGCTGTACCGGGTTTGCCAGGGAAAATTCAGGTTTTTATAACACTGGGGCGCCCGATCCACGGTGCAGGTAGCGCCCCTGGCCAGCCTGGCCCAGCCAGCGCGCCCCATCCACCAGCAGCTTGCCCCGCTGGTAGACCTGCGTGGGGGCGCCGCGCACCCTTAGCCCTTCGTAGAGGTTGTAGTCCGTGCGCATGTGGTGTGTGGCGGCGCGGATGGTGTGCTCGCGCTGCGGGTCCCACACCAGGATGTCGGCATCGGCGCCGATGATGAGGCTGCCCTTGCGCGGGTAGAGGCCAAAGATGCGCGCCGGGTTGGTGCAGTGCAGTTCCACAAAGCGTTGGGGGTGCATACAGAAATGTTTTCTGACGGACTGATTCCATTGGTAAAAAATGGAGTGATTACCAATGAACACAAGGAAAAGCATCGTCGGCATATTGTATCCGGCTTTGTAGTTGGTTCACAACAGGTATATGATTTTATAGACGACAACCCACTGGTACGGCTGCTAGACATCGCCTATGTTAATGACACCGCCGTTATCCGACAAAACCCCAAAGTAGTGGCCATCAACAGCGCCATAGAAGTAGACCTCAGTGGTCAGGTAGTCTCTGATTCTATTGGCACGCGCATTTATTCAGGTGTAGGTGGGCAGATGGATTTTATTCGAGGGGCTGCGCTGTCAGAAGGGGGAAAGCCTGTCATTGCGCTGCCTTCTACTACTTCTAAAGGCTTGAGCCGTATTGTGGGGCTGCTCAATGCCGGAGGGGGAGTGGTAACTACCCGTGCGCACGCACACTATATTGTTACGGAGTATGGCATTGCCTACCTTTATGGGCGCAACCTGCGCGAAAGAGCCAAGGCGCTTATCAATATCGCCCACCCTGACCATCGTGAGCATCTCTTCAAACAAGCCCGCGAAACTTGGAAATTATCTTTGTAACTGAAGGTATATTTTAATTGGGTATAAAAACGGGGCTTGCCCCGTTTTCGGTTTTGACACAATGGGTTATGGCAGCGTCCGTATCAAGGCTTCACAATTTTCTTTGCTCCAATAACCTATACCGCATTTTGATCAAGATACAAGTTTGTGTCTTCATAAATACAAAATTTACACTTCGCTATCCCTCTGGCTCGAATACGCATTAGTTTAAAAGTTGCCCGATGGAGAGGGAGTTGTAGGGTGCGCGGGCTGTCATAATCAAAATACTGGATTTCACAGCTGTTTTGTGTTTTGTCAATTTTGATTTGAGCAATGAAATAGCGCACCCAGCGTCGGAAGAAAAAGTAATTGGCAAAGCCAAGACTTGATCCAAAAAGCCCCAAAAAATAAAAACCACGCTTCTAGATAAAATACCAAGAACAAGTAGCAAAATCACTTGAGGGGATAAGACCCAAATCAAAAGCTTCCAACCTGTGTAGGCATATACCCTTCGCCGAAAAGTAGGGTAGGGCATCTCACTTTTGTAAACTGTTACCGCAGGGGCAATATCGCCATCTGGTGATGAAATAGAAAGGTTATGCTTCAATGACTCCTCAGAATGACGAGCATCGTCGTGTTTTTGTGGGTTTTCCATCAAGTTACAAGATTAAGCGTGCTATTGTTCAGATTTTTTTAGGGCATCTCAAACTGCTTCGTGAAATGAAACCTAGGCTTTGTGAAATATACAAAGCTTTTGGATAATCATACACAGCTCAGGATTTATGTTTTTACGTTTTTGCAAAATATCATCAAAAGTATCCATTTATTTTAATGTCAGTATATGAGACAATTATGCTTCTGTGCTTTATTTATGGCAATCTTAACGCTAACTTGTCCTACTTTTTTAGTAGCACAATGGGTGCAACGTGGGGCAGACATCGACGGTGAAATGGCTGACGGACGAGTCAGGTAGTTCCATAGCGTTTT
>JAAUUD010000249.1 GCA_012031655.1 Anaerolineae bacterium
GCCTGCCACGCCAGCGCCTGCGCCTGCGAGATGCCCCCCGGCCCCGAATCCACGTCCGCGCAGCCCTTCTCCGTTAAACGGTTGGCCCTTAAATCCAGGCGCAGCACGCGGGCCCGTTCCCGCGAGCGCTAAGCCAGTAGACCCGCCCTGACCGGCGCGGTACAATGGCCCAAATCCTGATAATCCAATATTCCCCAGTACGGAGGAACCATGCCAAAACTCCCCTGGTTGCTGGTGGTTGTGGCTTTGCTGGGCGTTTTGTCGTTGCCCGGCCAGGCCCAAACCGCTCCCGTCCCCTGGAGCAGCGAAGTCTACTATGAAATCTTCGTGCGCAGCTTTTATGACAGCGATGGCGACGGAATTGGCGATTTGCAAGGCATCATCGAAAAGCTGGATTACCTCAACGACGGTGACCCCACCACCACCGATGACCTGGGCGTGACCGGGCTATGGCTGATGCCCATCAATCCTTCACCCAGCTATCACGGCTACGACGTCACCGATTATTACGCCATTAACCCGGACTATGGCACCCTGGAAGACTTCCGCGCCTTGCTGGAGGCCGCCCACGCCCGTGGGATGCGGGTGCTCATCGACCTGGTGATCAACCACACCTCGCGTTTGCACCCCTGGTTCGTGGCCGCCGCCACCGACCCCAACTCCCCATACCGGGAGTACTACCGCTTTCTGGACGAGGTGGGGCCAGGGGGAAGCCGCATCTGGCACGCCAACCCGGCGTGGGGTGGCTACTACCTGGGCATCTTCTGGGAAGGCATGCCAGACCTCAACTACGAAAACCCGGCGGTGACCGAAGAAATCCAGGCCATTACGCGCTTCTGGCTGGAAGAGGTAGGCGTGGATGGCTTCCGGCTGGATGCCATCAAGCATCTGGTGGAGGAGGGGCGCGCCCTCGAAAACACGCCCGCGACCTATGCCTGGATGGCTGATTACCACGACTTTGTGCAATCGGTGGCGCCAGAGGCTTTGTTAGTGGGCGAAGCCTGGAGCAGTACAGTCAATGTGGTGCGCTACATCGGCAACGGCGTGGACCTGGCTTTTGAGTTTGACCTGGCCCTGGGCATGGTGGGGTCGGCCAACACGGGCATCAGGAATAGCTGGAACCAGGCCATGCAGCTTGTGCTGGACCAGTATCCGCCCGGCCAGTACGCCACCTTCCTCACCAATCATGATCAGGACCGTGTGATGAGCGTGGTACGGGAGCGGGAAGGGGCAGCAAAGGTTGCGGCCACGCTGTTGCTCACCAGCCCTGGCGTGCCGTTCATCTACTATGGGGAAGAAATCGGCATGGTAGGCCGGAAACCAGACCCGCGCCTGCGTACTCCGATGCAATGGGATCGCACGCCCATCACGGCGGGTTTCACCACGGCGAACCGCCCCTGGGAACCCCTGCAAGAAGGGATCGAGACGCGCAACGTCGCCACGCAGGATGCCGACCCAAACTCGCTGCTGAATTACTATCGGACGCTGGTGCACTTCCGCAACGCCCAACCAGCGCTGCAATTCGGCAGCCTGGCGCCCCTCGAAACGGACAGCCTGCGCGTGATCGCTTATCTGCGCCAATGGGAAGGCGAAACTCTGCTGGTGCTGGTGAACCTGGATGACGAACCGCTCAGCGATTATGCGCTGGCGCTGGAAAGTGGCCTGGCCGGGCCGGTGGAGGCTGTTGAGGTGTTGTTTGGGGAGGCCGGGGAGGCCAGCGCGCCAGAAGTCAACGCGGCTGGCGGCTTTGCGGGTTACCGCCCGCTGCCAGAACTCCCGGCCCAAAGCGGCCTGGTGCTTAAGCTGGAATAGCCACGATGCCCACTCCGGTTGTTCTTATCACGGGTGCATCGTCTGGCATTGGCAGCGCCACGGCGCATCGCCTGGCGCAGGCGGGCTATCAGGTCTTTGGCACCAGCCGCACGCCAGAAGTCTACCAGGCCACCTTGCCCTTTCCGCTGCTGTCGCTGGATGTGCGCGACGAGGCCAGCGCGCAAGCGTGCGTAGAGGCGGTGCTGGGGACTGCCGGGCGGGTGGATGTGCTGTTTAACAACGCGGGGGTGGACTTTCTGGGCGCCCTGGAAGAAACCGCGCTGGAGGAAGTTCAGGCCCACTTTGAGACCAACTTTTTTGGGGCGGTGCGCATGATGCGCGCCGTGTTGCCCGCCATGCGCGCCCAGCGCAGCGGCAAGCTCATCAACATGAGTTCTGTGCTGGGGCTGATGGGCGCGCCATTCCAGGGGCTTTACACAGCAGCCAAGCACGCCCTGGAAGGCTACAGTGAAGCCCTGTGGTACGAGGTCAAGCCGCTGGGCATCCACGTGAGTTTAATCGAGGCAGGCACCTTTCGCACCCAGATTGCTCAGCGCAGGGGCCTGGCTGCCCTGCAAATTGAGGACTACGCGCCCCGTCGCGAGCGTGTTTATCGGGCCTGGCACCGCATGGCAGACGAGGCGCCGCCCCCGGAACCCGTGGCACGCCTGGTGCAGCGCATCATCGAAACCGAAACCCCCCACCTGCGCTACCCGGTTGCGCGCGGGGCAGAAGTGCTGGCCACCTTCTTTGGGCGGCGGCGCCTCGTGCCGGATGAGGCGCTGTTTGCGTACGTAAACCATGCCTTTGATGTGGGCGATTTGCGCTACACAGTGGCCAAAACAGCCCCGGTGATCGGGGGATGGCTGGGGGCGGCGGCGTTGTTGCGGGCCTGCTAGCCGCCCCCCCGCCAACCGCTAGCTACTGGCCCTGGCCCAGCGAAAAACCAAACTCGCCGTCGAAGGTGCACAGGTTTTCGGTCTTGATGAAGTCGAAACCCTGTTCTGCAATCCGGCTGAGCAGGGCGATGATCTGGGCATGGGTCACGGCCCCGGCATTGGAGACGAAGCGGCAGCGCCAATGGTCGGTGCAGAAGGTCTCTGGCAGGCCACTCGGCCATACCTTCTGCCCGCGATTGGTGATCATGATGAGTTCCATGCCATCTCCGTTGACCTGGCTCAGGCGCTGGCCCAGCACGTCGGGTTCGCGGTTGGCGTCTGTCCAGTGCAAAAGACATCCACCCCCACGGTTTGCTTGATGGCGGGTTTTTCCAGCGCAGCGGGGCGCGGCTTGGGCATGGAGGTGCCCTGCGCATAACTCACGGGGCGCAGGCTGGCGGGTTGCTGGCCCAGGCGGGCAACCACGGCTTCGGCAAAGGCCTGGGTGCCCACTTGCTCGCGGCTGACCCCTTCGCGGAAAATATCGGCGGTATGGATGCCCTCCTCAATGGTGCGCAGCCAGGCGTTATGCACCGTTTCTGCGACTTCGCGCTGGCCAATGTGCAGCAGCAGCATCACGCCGGCCAGCAACAGCCCAGAAGGGTTTGCGATGCCCTGCCCGGCGATAGTTGGCGCGGAACCGTGGATGGCCTCGAACATGGCCGCCGAGGTGCCCACATTGGCGGACCCCGCCAGCCCCACCGAGCCAGTGAGCTGCGCTGCAATGTCCGAAACGATGTCGCCATAGAGGTTGGGCATCACGATGACATCAAAAATCTCGGGTGTGTCGGCCACGCGCGCGGCGCCGATGTCGATGATCATATGCTCGGTTTCCAGGTCCGGGTATTCACGGGCCACTTCATCGAAAATCTTGTGGAACAGCCCGTCCGTGAACTTCATGATGTTCTCTTTGGTGAAGACGGTCACTCGGCGGCGGTTGTTCAGCCGGGTATATTCAAAGGCATAGCGCACCAGGCGCTCGGTGCCGGGCCGGGTGATGAGCTTAAGGCACTGATAGACCTCGTGGGTCTGGCGGTGCTCAATGCCCGCGTACAGGTCTTCTTCATTCTCGCGGACAATGACCATATCCATATCCGGGTGGTTGGTCTTCACGAAGGGATGGTAGGAACTGGCCGGACGCACATTGGCATAGAGGCCCAGGGTTTTGCGCAGGGTGACGTTCACGCTCTTAAAACCGCCGCCCAGGGGGGTGGTCAGCGGGGCCTTAAAGAGCACGCCCGTACGCAGGATGCTGTCCCAGACGGAGTCTTCGATCCCCGCGCTGTTGCCGCGCAAGTAGACCTTTTCGCCAATTTCAATTTCTTCCAGGTCCAGGGCGGCGCCGGCTTCGCGCAGGATGAACAGGCTGGCGCGCATAATCTCTGGTCCGATGCCGTCGCCATAGGCAACGGTGATGGGGGTGTGGCTCATGGTAGCTCCTGAAATATTTTAGTTGCTGCGCGGATGCTCGCGCGGTTGGTTTCGCGGTGTTGGGGCAGGGCGCCGCCGGGGCAAGGGTAGCAAATTTGGCGCGCTTTGCCCAGGCCAGGCGCCGCGACTTTTGGGGGCTGGGCAGCCCGGCCCACCCTCGCTATGATGAGCCTGTGCCGAAAGGAACCGCCATGCAGAAGACCGTGCTTCTCCCCTTGTTGTGCTATGCCGGACTCGGCTTTCTGGCTCTGTACATGCCTCTGTTGCACAGTGGAGCATACATTCCGGGCCGGGCAGAAGAACTCAACGACTTCTTCCACTTCCACTGGAGCTACTGGTGGGCGCGCCATGCCCTGGTTACCCCCGGCCTCAACGTCTATCTGAGCGATTATGTACTCTTCCCTTACGAGAACAACCTGGCCCTGCACACCTCGGCGCTGTTCTGGTTGCCCCTGTGGGCCTTGTTAGAAGCGCTGGCCGGCACCCTGAACGCGCTCAATGGCATCTTCTGGGTGGCCTTCAGCCTGACGGGCTGGAGCATGTATGCCCTGTTGCGCCGCGAGGAGGTGGGGCATGGCCTGGCGCTGGTCGGGGGCCTGGCCCTGATGACCACGCCACTGATGTTCTATGCGGCCTGGTGGAATACAAGCAATCTGGTGGGGGTGTTCTGGTACCCCGTGCTGCTCCTGCTATGGGACCAGGTGGCGCGGACCCGTCAACTGGGTTGGGCGCTGCTGTTTGGCCTGGCGCTGTGGGGGGCAGCGCTCACGGACCTGCAATATCTGCTCTTTGCGCCGTGGTTGGTGGTGCCTTGTGGCCTGCGGACGCTCCACCGGGCGGCGGGGTGGAGCGCGCGGGCGCGCTTGATTGGGTTGGGCGCACTGGCGCTGGTGATCTTTGCGGCGCTGATGTGGTTCGCAGGCCCACTACCCTATCTGCTGAACCTTGACCGGGAGCGTAGCCTGGCCTGGGAGGTGGAAAATACCCTGGGCATTGCGCTGAGCGGCTGGGCCCAGGTGGATGCATTACCCTGGAAGCGCGTCACCGTAGGCGGGTGGATGACGGGCGGGGTTTTGCTGGGCCTGTGGCTTAGCGTGTTGCGCCGGGCGCGGGATGGGCGCTGGTTTTGGTTGGCGGTGGCGTTGCCGCCTGCCCTGTTGGCGCTGGGCCAGGTGATGGCTCAGCACGAGCAGCCTGGCTTAGCAATCCCTTTTATGCCCCGCTGCATGCCGCTTTGAGGGGTCTTCGGCAACCGGCGCGCTTTGGGGCGGTGGCCAGCGTGGCCGCGCTGGTCTTCATCGGGCGCAGCCTGGGCGAATCGGGGCTGGGGCAGTATGCAGTCGTCATGGCATGGATTTTTCCGCTGTCGCTGCTGGTCGA
>JAAUUD010000250.1 GCA_012031655.1 Anaerolineae bacterium
CGAGCTCCAGGCGAACGGCGAGGAGGACGTGGACGCGCTCGTCGACGAGATCGAGGCGGCGCTTCGCGCGATCGGCCGCGACTGGCGAGCTTCGATGCCGAAGGGCGTCGAGCTCAAGGAGATCCCGGTCAGCGTCGCGGAGAACCTGCACAAGCACTACGTCGACTGGTCGAACACCGAGGACGCCGTTGCGGTGCTCGGCCAGAACCTGTCGACCGAAGCGCAGGGCGGCTCGTTCGCCGCGCCAGTCGCGCAGCCAGCGATAGCCCAGCGCCACGCTCAACAGGCCCAGCGCAATCCCCGGCACCTTGATCATCACCCAGTTCGGCCCCAGCACAGCATGGGTCAGGCCCATCAGCCAGATCAACCCTCCCTCGCGTCCCTGGTTGAGCGGATAGAAGAGGCGCAGGTCGCCATCTTCTGCCAGGCGGGCGGCATCCTGAGCATTGAAGATTTCATCAACCTGCAAGCCGGGCGGCGCTTCGTCCAGCCCGCTGATGCGCAACCCTGCGGCGATGAGCAGCAGAAGCGTTATGCGGCCCAGAGCAGCCTTTTTTTGCCTCACGGGTGGGGGGTCCTTATTGGCCAAAACGCGGCGTATTGTAGCACATCCTGGCCCGGCGCGGCGTTTGGACCTGCCTATGCTATACTTATCAGCAATAACTTGATGATTGAAGGGAATGAGTGACCCCCATGCAACGTATTGTCCCGCGCACGGCGAGTGACCCAATTAACCTGTACATGCGGACTTACTATTCCCTGTTGCGGACCACAGACGCCATCCCCATCCAATCGCTGGTGGAGAGCTACCTGGCCATGGAGTCTTCGCTGCATATTTCGGCACGCGATAAGGGGATTGATGTTTCGGCGCTCATCTATGCGGCACTCCGCCTGCCGGCCTGCATCACCGAGTGCGATATGGTATTGATGGGCCAGACCGAAGACGTTTTTGAGCGCTACGACTATATGATCAGTGAATGGGAGCGGGTGAGCGCCCCGGGGCGGCGGCGGCGTATGCACTATGATGGCGGCGCGATGCTGGCTGTCTTCCTCTCCAGCCGTTCGGATATGGACGACCTGCTGCCGATGCTCACCGCCTATCAGATCGAATGGAACAAGATTCACGACGCCCTGCGCTTTAGCAACGCCGAGGAGTTGCTGGCTTCCTACGACCACCTCGAGCAAATTTCGGATAATGAACTGAAAGCGCTGGCCAACCAACTGGATGTCAAGCGTAAGGACCTGGTGCGCCTGGCAGTGGCCCTGGGGGATCAGTTTATGCCGTTGTTGCGGGCCATCCAGGGGCGGCGCAAGAACTTTAAACTGCGGCAACTGGCGGGCTCTCTGGCGGACTATCGCAAGGCGACGGCGCGCTGGTGGGCCAACGTGCGCGATAGTGCCCGCCCCTATGGCCATGCGCTGGAAGAAGCCCCGGTTTACTTCGTGTCATCCAACATGCACGCGCTGGTGAACATCCTGACCGGTTATGCCGTGCGCGAGCGAGACAAAATCCTGAGCTTTTTGCACGAAGCCGGGCAGCACGATCTCCTGAAGGAGTACGAAACGATCCAGAGCGATGATCAACTGGCCTCTAACGAGCCAAACTTTTTATATTATGCGCTCAAGAAGTACCAGTCCCGGCACCCAGCGGTGGGGCAGCGCATGGAAGACGCCAAAGCGGACTCTGGCATCCTGCAAATTCACTCGCAACGCGGCTTTGATGTGGGCGCGCAGGTGATCCCCATCAGCCGCTTGCGGCATGACCTGCTGGACCCGCGCCTGACCAACCTCAGCGAACAGTACCTGCTGCAAGAAAGCGAAGCCATCATCATCAACATCGACTATCCGCTGGGGGTTTCGGCCTATGAGCTGCTGAGCCACGTTTCATCACGCGTGGGACGTTTGATGGGCGTATACATCATGGGCAAGGCCGCCACACTCAACGGGCGCATTGGCGATGTGATGATCCCCAATGTGGTCCACGACGAGCACTCGAACAATACCTATCTGTTCTCCAACTGCATTGGGGCGCGGGATGTGACGCCCTTCATGACGCTAGGGTCGGTGCTGGATAACCAGAAGGCGGTTACCGCCTATGGCACCTTCTTGCAGAATTCGCAATATATGGATGTGTTCTACGAAGAAGGCTACACGATCATCGAAATGGAGGCGGGCCCCTACCTCTCGGCGGTCTATGAGAGCGTGCGCCCGCGCCGCCACCCGGATAACGAGATTGTGCGGTTGTACGAAGCCAACATGGATATTGGGATCATCCACTATGCATCGGACACACCCTTTTCCAAGGGGCATAACCTGGGGGCGGGGCAGCCTGGGCTACTCCGGCGTCGAGCCCACCTATGGGGCGGCCCTGGCCATCATGCGGCGCATCCTGCTGCAAGAGGTGGCCCGCCTGCGCCGCAACCCGCGCCTAACGCAAGAAATCCGCCAGCCAGCCAGTAATGGTATGAATCAACCCGGGATTGCGACGCTACAGGACTTCAGTAGCTAGTTCTCGGTGGCAGGTGAGGTGGCCTGGGCCTGGCGTTGCACCAGCACTTTGTCAACGCGGCGCCGGTCCAGGTCCACCACCTCAAAGCGATAGCCACTCCACTCGAAGGCGTCCGCTGTGTTGGGGACGCGACCTAGCCGGGCCATCACAAAGCCGCTCAGCGTGAGGTAAGTCCCTGCCTCATCTTCGGGGAACTCCAGGCCCTCAAGCAGTTCGGTCATGGTGTGCACGGAAACCAAACCATCCAGCAGCCAGCTCCCATCGCTGCGTTCCACCACATCCGGCTCGGCGATGTCAATTTCGCCCACCACTTCGCTCATTACATCGCGTAGGGTGACCAACCCCTCCAGGCCGCCGTGTTCGTCAATCACCAGCGCGCAACGCTGCCCGCTGGCCTTGAAGCGCTCCAGCAAATGCGCAGCAGGCAGTGTTGCTGGCACATAAAGCGGTTCCTGGATCAGGGTGCTGAGTTCCAGTGGCGCACCGCGCAGCATCCGGCTGAGCAGGTCCTTGGCGCTGGCGATGCCCAGGACTTGATCAATGCTATCCCGGCAAACCGGGTAGTTGGAGTAGACATGCTCGATGATCTTCTGGCTGATCTCGCCCTGGGTATCATCAATACCCAGCCAGACGACTTCTGTGCGCGGCGTCATGAGTTCTTCCACGGTTTGCACATCCAGCCGAAAAACGCGTTCGACCATTTCTTGCTCGGTAGGGTGGAAGGTGCCTTCGGTAATACCCTGTTCAATCATGGCGATCACTTCCATCTCAGAGACGTTCTGCTCGCCGCTGCGATCCAGCCGCAGCATACGCAGCAACACATTGGTCGAAACCTCCAGCAGCCAGACTACAGGCGTGGCGACCTGCGAGAGCAGGCGCATTGGTCCGGCGACCAGGCCAGCGATCCGCTCTGGGTTGCGTAGGCCGATGCGCTTGGGCACCAGCTCGCCCACCACCAGCGATAAATAGGTGATCACCGCCACCACCAGCAACACCGCGAGCGACTCGGCGTAGGGTTCCAGGGGGGCAATTTCGCCCAGCATTTCTGCAACGTTGCCCGCCAGCGAAGCGCCACCAAAGGCCCCCGTCAGGATGCCAATCAAGGTAATGCCGATTTGCACCGTCGAAAGGAAGCGTGTTGGCGTAGCTTGCAGAGCCAGCGCCACGCCCGCGCCCACGCTGCCTTGCTCCATAGCCTGTTGCAAGCGGGCCTTCCGTGCAGAAACAATCGCGATTTCTGCCATCGAGAAAACGCCATTGAGCACGATGAGCAAGAGCACGATGATAACTTCCACAGGTCAGGCGGTCCTTTCTACGAGTTGGTCGCGGCGGGTTGCGGATAGTCGCAGCGATAGATCGTCACATTGCGGAAGTAAGGCCCGGCAATCTCGCAATACTGTTCCACAAAGCGGAAGAGGGCGCTCAGGTCGCGGGTGTCGCGCCGACCGTTGCGCGCCTGGTACCATTGCTCGCGGTCTTCGGCATTGAGTGGGGGCACGCGGTCGCCATCAATGCGGGCGGTATCAACGATCATCGTCAGGCGGGGGTGGCCAGGTCGTTCAGGAAGTCGTTCAGCATGGCGTCTGTGGTGTAGCCCGGTACGATCAAGGGGTAGGCGTAGTGAAAATTGGTGGGGCTGTGGCGCCCGGACTGAAAGTTGATCTCGCTGGATGCACCCCAGACCAGCACCAGGTCATCTGGCGTGGTGTTCTGGCGCACGAAGGTCGTTAGCACCCGCTCCTGCACATCGCCGGTAATCGGTTGGTCCAGTTCTACGATGGCTTCGCGCATTCCGTTAAGCGTGGAGAGGGTGAGCAGGCCCATAAACACCGCCAGGCCAACGCGCGCAACCCAGACCGCCCCTTGCAGACTGGGCCTGGTGGGGCGGGCGCGCCGGGCGGCCACCGCCAAACAGATCAACGAGACCATCAAGGGCGCAACCGGGGTGATGTAATAGTGAGGGAAAGCACGGTCGGTCAGGTTTGCGGTGGCCAGATCCACCACGAAAGCCAACACTGCCCAGGCCCCCAGGGTGATGAGCGCTTTATCCGGGTTGCCACGCCAGCGTTGCACGCCAGCCAGCGCTGCCCCCAGCGCCGCAAAGGCCACCATGGGCATGACCATCGTCTCAAAGGTTTCGCTGGTCAGGGAAGTGTACAGGGTTTCGAAGAAAGTGTGCTCGCCTTCGCTCTCAGCAATGCTAATCCAAGCGTGCAAAGCCCCGGGGAAAACAAAGGTCGCCTGGTAAGCATCATCCAGGGCATTCGTAGCCGCCAGATAGGTGGCGAGTAACAAGGGGGCGCTTAGCCCGCCGGCAATCATGCTGCCCAGATACGCCCAGCGGCGCGGACTGCGCCAGACCGGGTGCCCCGCCAGCAACAGGGCGGGCACAAAAACCAGCGCCAGGCCAACCGTATTCTGGCGCGCCAGAAAAGCAAGCCCGCAAGCCAGGCCCAGCAGCGCCCCCCACTTGCGCGAGGGCTGCTGCAAGAAGCGCAGGCCCCACAGGTACGCCCAACACCTGGAACAACAGCGCGTAGCTTTCAGTAAAGTTGCCATCCTGAATGAGGCCATCCTGCCGGGTTTGGAGGGTGGCAAAAAGGGCCAGTGGCAACGCCAGCCAGCGTGGTCCGTCCAGGGACCGCACCAGCGCAAAAAAGGCCAGCGCTGTGGCTGCCACAAAACCCATTCGTTCAGCCAGATGGCCCAGCGGTTGCTGCCCAGCAGCAGGATCCCAGCTGCATTGGCATAGTAAACCAGCGGAAGTTTGTTATCCAGCGCATCGCGATAGGGCACGCCGCCCTCTGCAATGACGGTGGCGGTGTACGCAAAAATGCCATTGTCGCGCCCCTGGTAGCGCATGGTCGGGATGGTCGGAAACATCATCAGCAGGGTGACGCCTCCCAGCAGCGCCACCAGCAAACCATTATGCAGGATACGTTGGACACGGTTACTCGCATTTGCCTAAAGTTTGGCAGAACTGGGTGATGTGTAACTGATCGTGGCGAGCCGGTGAAGATAGCCATTTCC
>JAAUUD010000251.1 GCA_012031655.1 Anaerolineae bacterium
GGCCCAGGACCGCCCGCGGCGGCTCAGCTGGTGCTGGACCGGCGCCGGGCCCATGGAGCGCTTTTGGGCATCGCGCCGCCCACCGACTCCAGCCAGGGCCGCCCCGAGACCGACCGTGACGGCTGGATTCACCATACGCGGGTGGCGGTAGACTATTTGCTGGGGCTGGGTAATGTCCCGGCGGCTGAACTCGTCATGGAAAACGGACGCCAGCAGGCCGGGCTACGGGTGCTCAACCAGGCCTGGTTGCCTTCAATGCAGGCTATCAGAGCAACCCGGTGATCCAGCAGCGCCCGGATGGCACCGCAGCCATCGTCACAACCGGGGGCGGGGGGGATCCCATCGGCGCAGCCATTTATGAGCTTCGCGCCCGGTCTGCTTCGCTGAAGACATTTCTGGAGACCATGCGCGGCATCACGACCCGCGCTGAACTGCTGGCCACTGTGGAGCAACTCCGGGCAACGGAAACACGGTAGGCCCTGGCTCGTCAACCTGTTGAAATATCGGTAGCAAAGGATTTTTAGGATGACCCTGATCAAACAACGAACCTGGATGGGCCTTTTGCTGGCGCTGGGCCTGCTGTTGGCGCTGGGCCTCAGCGGAGTCATGACCCGCGCCCAGGAAGGCGATGAGGCCGAGTTCACCTTCGCTGGACAACAAGAGGCACGCCTTTCCCTGAAGGACTCACCTGGATCAACGTGGCAGAGCCGCTCACCTTCGAGGACCTGCGTGGCAAGATCGTTCTGCTGGATTTCTGGACCTATGGTTGCGTGAACTGTCTGCATGTTATCCCGGATTTCAAGCGCCTGGAGGCTGAATATCCCGATTCGCTGGTGGTGGTTGGCATCCACTCCGCCAAGTTTGATAGCGAAAGCCTGACCGCCAACATCCGCCAGATTGCCCAGCGCTACGGTGTTGAGCATCCCATCGTCAACGACAGCGACCTGGTACTGATGCGGGACATCTGGGGCGCCCCGGCCTGGCCAACCACTGTCTTAATTGACCCACTGGGCCGGGTGGTGGATTGGTATAGCGGCGAAGGCGTTTATGAGGTCTTTAAGCCTGTGCTGGAGGTTATGGTGCAGGAGTATGGTGCGGCGGGCCTGCTGGACCCCACCCCCATCCCTTTGACCCCCGTCACGCAAGAGCTGATGGATACGCCGCTGCGCTTTCCGGGCAAGGTGCTGGCGGACCCGGTCAGCGGGCGCCTGTTCATCGCGGATACGGGTCATAACCGCCTGGTGATCGCCAGCTTACAAGACTATAGCGTGCTGGAGGTCATCGGGAGCGGTGAAGCAGCCCTGGTTGATGGTGATTTTGCCAGTGCCGCCTTCAACAGCCCGCATGGGCTAAGCCTGGCGGGCGACCTGCTCTACGTAGCTGACACCAACAACCATGTCATTCGCGCTGTGGACCTCGTCAATCGTCAGGTGACGACCGTGGCGGGCACAGGCGAGATGGCCACCCAACGGCTGGGGAGCGGCCCTGCGCTGGAGATGGCTTTGCGCTCGCCCTGGGATGTGCTGGCAGATGGCGACAGCCTCTATATCGCGATGGCGGGGTCGCACCAGCTCTACCGCCTGGACCTGACCCGCGCCGCTCTGGAGCCGTTCGTGGGTAACGGGCGCGAAGACCTCATTGATGGGCCGCGCCTGGAGGCGGAACTGGCCCAGCCCAGCGGCTTGGCCCTGCACGCAGGCTACCTCTACTTTGCGGACTCGGAATCCAGCGCTATTCGGCGGGTGGACCTGGCCGCAGGCAGGGTCGAAACGATTATCGGCCCCGTGAACGCTCCCCGTGCCCGCCTCTTTATCTTCGGCGATGTGGACGGCGGTCTTGATGAAGCGCGCTTGCAGCACCCGCTGGGGGTTACTGTGGCGCCAGATGGGGCGGTCTACATCGCAGATACCTACAACAACAAGATCAAGCGGCTGGATGCCGAGGCGCGCACCAGCACCACCTTTGCCGGGGCCGCAGAAGATGGCTACACCGATGGCAACCTGAGCGAAGCCCGCTTTGATGAACCAGGAGGGCTGCACTATGCAGGTGGCAAACTATACATCGCGGACACCAACAACCATGTGATCCGCGTGCTGGACCTGGCCACCGAGAGCGTGACCACGATGGTCTTCCCGAACGTTACGGCGCTGTTGCCAGAGGGCGCCGCCACCAGCAGCCCGGCGCCAGTCACACCCTCATCTGGGGGGGCGGTGCTGAGCTTTGGCGAAGATCGCACCCTGCGCTTGCCCCCGCAGACCGTGGCGCCGGGCGAAGGCAGCATCCTGATTGACGCGCAAATGCCCTTGGCTATAAGCTCAATGCGCAGGCGCCCTTTACGGTGTTGTGGCCCAGCGATGGTGTGGTGACTCTGGCGGAGGAGGACCGCACCTACCAGGTGATCACGCCCGAACTGCCTATTCGTTTTCCAGCGACCTTCAGCCCCGGTCAAACTGAGGTCAATGTGGACCTGACCATCTACTGGTGCGAGGCCATCAACGAAACGCTGTGCTTTGTGGAACGCGGCACCGTAACCATGCCCGTGACCGTGGATGCCAGCGTGTTTTCCAGCACTTTGCAAATCGCCTATACCCTGGTGCCACCGGACCTGGATTAGGCTATAGCAACGCACCATTACCTGCTCAAGAGCACAGTCGTGCGCTGTGCTCTTTGCCTTTAATCATTCAGCCTTAATCTCTCGCTTGGGTTGGCTATGCCATAATCATGAGGTATTTGTTCAGCATTTAACAAGGATTGAGGTTATGGATAAGCACCTGCGCTGGCTAGCTGGGCTGAGCGTTCTGGTAGGGGGATTTCTGGTGCTGGGCGCTGGGCTGTGGCAGGTTCGCACGCTCCAGGCTCAGGAACCCGCCAGCACGGAAGAACCCGCAGCACCGACATCAGACACCGCTAGCGACGACGACTTGATTGCCCGTGGGGAATACCTGGTGCGGGTGGCAGCAGCCTGCGTGGATTGCCACAGCGCAGCGCCACCCTATCGCGGTAGCGCCCTGGAACCTGATACCCTGACCGCCCCCCCTGAGCGGCGGTGCGACCTTTGCCAACATGCCCTTTGGCGAGGTGTATGGCCCGAACCTGACCATCCTGCAAGAATGGAGTGATGAAGAGATCGAAAATGCCATCCGCTATGGCATTCACCCCACTGGCGAGCCGCTCCTGCCACCCATGCCCTACGAAGCCTATGCGGGCATGGCAGATGCGGATATGGAAGCCATCATCGCCTACCTCCGCTCGCTGGAGCCGGTAGAAAATGAAGTGCCGGCTGCTTTGCTGGTTGATAACCTGACCCGTGCCGATATCCGTAGCGTGCCGGACCTGGCCGAACTGCCGACCGACCCCATCCTGGGTCCGGCAGAAGACGCCACCCCAGAGGAACTGGGCGAATACCTGGTGCGTAATGTGGCAACCTGCATCAAGTGCCACGGCAGCCTCAACGAAGATGGCACATTGGACGTTGAGGGGCCTTTGGTGGCGCAAGCCATTATTTACACGGACTTTGGCGAGGTCGATGGCATGCCAACCATCACCCAACAAGCCCTGAGCGCCTGGAGCACCGAAGACCTGGTGAACTACATTGGCTATCGGGAAGGTGGGCGCGTGTTCTTTATGCCAATGCATGCTTACCGCTACATGACCGATGCGGACCTGGAGGCAATTGCGGCCTTCCTGAAGTCCGACGCCAACGCGGAATAACATATTGACAGGCAGGCAGGTTTTGATATACTGCCTGCCAGTTGCCTGGCCCCGTAGCTCAATTGGCAGAGCAGGTGACTCTTAATCACTCGGTTGTAGGTTCGAGTCCTACCGGGGTCACCTAATGAGATTAAACTCGAACATTGACCAGCCTGTGCGCTGGTCTTTGTTTTTCTTCCGGTATCCTCGCTCTCCTGCCGCACTCGATCTGTCACTTCTTTCAGATAGGCGAACGGTGGGAGCAATTCCATCCGTAGTATGGTTCCCTCCGGGTTAACGACAACCCGGTCGACCATTTCACGCAACAGCTTCTTTTGACTGTCGCGATCCAGCTTACTATACAGTATACCCACTTTTGCAATTATGGTGAGTGCCGCATCGAGATTTGCTACATGCACTTCATTGCGTGCTTGCAACGATTCGAGCGCATGGCGCAATGAACGTCTGCGATCCTGCCATTCTTCCCACAGACTGTCCCAAACCCGCTCGGTGATCTTGCCCATCGTGTATAACCGCAAGGCACGGGCTTCTTCATCATCCACTTCCTTCAATTTTCGTTCGAGATCGGCACGCTGATCGGGGCGCATCCGTCCCAATGTATCAGCGATTTCATCGGTATAGCTATCTCGAATGAGCGGCAGCAAATCCGGATCAATCTGGATGTTCATCATCTCAGATGGAATTTGCGTATCGACAATGCGACACTGGATGTTCACACCACTACTTTCGATACAGTAGTAGGATGTTCCTCCGCCCGAACGGGAAGCGTTTGGTGTCGATCCTGTGAGACGCCGCAGTTTGCCGTCGTCCAATTCAACGTAGACCAACCCACGCAACAGGTAATCATGAACCCTGCCCCCGCTGGCACGATGTTTCTGACGACCAGCCAGGATTTCCAGTCCACGCTCGAACTCCTGAGTCGTCACCAATGGTTTCCATTGACCGCGCACCGTTTTGGGTGGGATATTGGCTTTCTCACTCACCACCCACCCGGCATAGAACCAGTTCTTGAAGATACGCGACAGACCGTTGGCTGCCGCTTTTCGCTTTCCATCTGAACGGATTGTCACAAAGGCCCGTCCGCTGCGGAAGCGGTATCCACGTCCATGCAGGTCTTCGCAGATTTCTGCGAGCGTATACTGGTCGGTCAGCAGCAGGTCCCACGCCGTTCGCCAGACTTTGAACTGCTCTGGATCGGGTTCAATCCAACGCAAATAACGTCCTGCTTTCGACTTATCAAGCTGCTCAGATTTCTCCTCACAATTGATGTAGCCGTCCGGGGCTTTACCGACGAAACCGCCACTGCGGAGTTTGGCGTGCAGACCACCAGTTACACGCTGGCCGAGCTTGATGGATTCGCGGCGTGCCAGCGTGAAAGAAAGGCTGACGAGAATGCGGTCATCCGGGTCAATCGGATCGAGATCGGGATAGTCGGCGAAGCGTATCGCGACTCCCAATTCATGCAGCGCGTCAATGGCGACCAGTGCCTCGGTGTCATTGCGCCCGAAGCGTTCGGCGTTCTCGACCGCCACATGCGAGAAGTGTCCAGCCCGTGCGTCTTCCAAAATCTGCTGGTAACCAGGCCGATTATCCGCATAGCGTCCGCTGAGATTGTCGATGTACTCGTTGTACACCGGCAGATCGGTACGCTCAAAGAGCGACCGCTCGATGGCATGGCGCTGGCGGCGCTGGGTATTTCGGATCAGTGCGCGGCGGCACGCTCATCATCGATGGCCAGCCGGCGCCGGATGGCGGTTTCCGCGATCTGGTCGGGCAAGTGCAAATCGCCGATTTCCGCATCGTCAAGATGCC
>JAAUUD010000252.1 GCA_012031655.1 Anaerolineae bacterium
TTCAGGTCCGGGTGCGGTGTCCTGGGTGGCGGTTTCGCTTGGCGAGGGGGTGGCGCTGGCGGTTTCGCTGGGGACAGGGGTAAATGTGGCGCTGGGGACTGGTGTTTCTGTGAGCGTTGCGGTTGCTGTTGCCGTGGCGCTGGGCGTTTCGGTGGCGGTGGGGCTAGCGGTTTCTGTGAGCGTGGCGGTCGCGGTCGCCGTTGGCGTGTCTGTTGCCGTGAAGGTTGGTGTGGGCGTGTGGGTGAAGGTGGGCGTAAAGGTTGGCGTTTCTGTGTAAGTCGCAGTATGCGTGGGCGTGGCGCTGGGTGGGTTGAGCGCTAGCTCGGTGGCGGCGCGTTCATCGGGTTCCAGGCTGGGGGTCCAGGTGAGCGAAGGCGTTTGGGTGTAGGTGGGCGTGGCCGTGTAGGTGGGCGTTTCGGTGAAGGTTGCCGTAGCGCTGGGTGTTTCGGTAGCGGTCGCGCTGGGGGTTGGGGTGAATGTTTCGCTGGGAATAGCGGTTTGAATTATGGCGACCGGTGTTCCTACAGGTGGTGTGGTGCTCTCCCCGCTGATGGGGGCCAGCGTGGGGAAGGATGCCCGTGTTGGGAGCGGTGGGGGTTCTTCGCGGCAAGCAGCCAATACAATGACGAGGGTTAAGCCCAATAACAACACGCGCGTCTTCATGTTGTGTTCCGTTTCCATCTTCCTGAACCATCCAGACTTTCACAGTGTACCACAGGCCAGGGAACTTGACGCAAGGCCCTTGCCGCTGGCCTGGCACCTGCTACACTACCCGAACGCGCAGCGATGGAGGAACTTACCCGATGGGTGATGATTTGTTCGACTTTGCACGGCGCCAGCGCCAGAAGACCAGCGCCCCGCTGGCCGCACGGATGCGCCCGCGCACCCTCGATGAATTCGTGGGGCAGGCCGAGGTGGTGGGCGAAGGCCGCTTGCTGTGGCGTGCCATCCAGGCAGACCAGCTTTCGTCGCTCATCCTTTGGGGGCCGCCCGGCGTGGGCAAAACCACGCTGGGGAGCATCATCGCTAACGCTACCACACGTCACTTTACGACGCTGAACGCCGTGACGGATGGCATTGGGCGCTTGCGCGAAGTGCTGGAGGAAGCCCGCAACCAGGCCGGGATGTATGGGCCGAGGAACCGTGCTGTACGTTGATGAAATCCATCGCTGGAACAAGGCCCAGCAGGATGGTTTGCTGCCGGCTGTAGAAGACGGGACCGTGGTGCTGATAGGTGCCACCACGGAGAACCCATTTTTCTCGCTGGTGAATGCCCTGCTCTCGCGCTCGCGGGTGATCCGCCTGCAACCGCTGAGTACGGCGGACGTGCGCCAGGTGCTGGAACGCGCCCTGCAAGACTCCGAACGCGGTTATGGGCGGCTCAAGTTGGTGGTTAGCGACGAAGCGCTGGGTCATCTGGCGGCGGTGGCCGGTGGGGATGCCCGTAGTGCCCTCAATGCGCTTGAGCTTGCGGTTCAGACCACGCCACCGGATGCCAGCGGTACGATCCAGATTAATCTGGAAGTCGCCCAGGAGAGTATTCAGCGGCGAGTGGTGCGCTATGACCGTGGCGAGGATGAACATTATGATACCGCCAGTGCGTTCATCAAGAGCATTCGCGGCTCAGACGTGGATGCGGCGCTTTACTGGATGGCCAAGATGCTGGTGGCAGGTGAGGACCCCCGCTTTATCTTCAGGCGGATGTTGATTGCCGCCAGCGAGGACATTGGCATGGCGGACCCGCAAGCGCTGGTGGTGGTACAGGCCGCCGCAGAAGCCTTCGAGCGGGTTGGGTTGCCGGAGGGGCGTTACTTTCTGGCACAGGCGTGCCTTCACCTGGCCACCGCGCCCAAGAGCAACAGCACTGGAGCGTTCTTCCTGGCCCTGGAACATGTCGAAAAAGAAGGTGTTCAGGATGTGCCGCCCCACCTGCGTGATAAAGCCAGCAGCTTACAGGGCGCAGCGCGGGAGGGGTGGCGCCAGACGATGGGCGACATGGGGGCTTACCTTGACCCCCATGACTGGCCGGAAGGCTGGGTCGCCCAACAGTATTTGCCCGAGGGGTTGGCCGCGCCGGGGTGGTCATCAACCCAAGCCCACGGCGCCGAAGCCCCTGGGCACGGTCTGGAAGCTGGAGGCGAGGTCGAGGATGGGTAAAGTGTGGATCGCCTGGGTTATTGCTGGGCCGTGGGGTTGGCCGCGTGTAGCCCCAGCGAGGAAACGCCCGCGCCGACCGCAACGTTACCGCCGACTCCGCTGGCAGAAGCCAACTGCGCGCAAGCAGCACCCAGCCAGGTGTTAGATAGTGGCTGGCGTTTTGCGGTGGACCCTCAGGACGAAGGGCGTGCGGCAGGGTGGGCGGCCCCGGATTTTGATGACACAGCCTGGCAGGCAATGGCCCCCGGCACCCCCTGGGAATTCAACGGGGTGGAGCATGATGGCGTGGCCTGGTACCGAAGCCAGCTGACTTTGCCGCGCTGGGAGGCCTTCTACCTGGGGTTTGGCGGGGTCGATGACGCGGCGTGGCTGTACGTCGATGGGCAGGAGGTCGGTGCCTGGCGGAGTGACCTGGGCTTGCGCGCCGCTTACCTGGACCTGACGCCTTATGTTGCGCCAGGTGAATCGGTGACCCTGGCCCTACGCATTCAAGATGATGGCGTGTTTGGTGGCCTCAAGCAGTCGGTGCGCCTGGGCGCGGACCTGCGAGAGGTGATGTCTGACCTGCAATGGGCCATGGCCCTGGCAGAGCTCAACCCGACCTGGGTGATGCCGGAATGGAGCCGGGCCCGGCCCATGCCTGGACTATGACGGGTGGGAAAGGCCAGTTCGAGGAGGCGTTGCTGTCTTCGGATGCGGCAGTGGCGCCCTGGGCAGAGGCGCCTCCGGTAGACTTCTGGCTGTTCGACCCTGCTTCGGGCACGCTGCACCATCCCGTGGGGCAGGGGGTGCAGTTTTCGTTGCTGGAAGGCCAGGTGCCGATCCCACAATTTCGTTGGGAAGTGGGGTCCACCCGCGTAACGGGAACGCTCTTTCATGATCTGACAGATGGAATGGTGCGCTGGCGCCTGACCGTAGAGAATGCCGGAGAAACCTCGCAGGACTGGGCAGCGATGCTGGCCGTTCGTCCTTTCAACATTGATCAAGGGATTAGCCCGATTTTGGCAGCAGGTTGGCAGGGTAGCCAGCGCTTGTGGCTCAACGGAGCGCCTTTTATGGCCGCTGCCCAGCCTGCGGATGTCTTTGGCGTGGCCAGTTTGCCAGGGGCGCCGCTCTATGAAGCAGGGCAGGTGCCTACCCTGGCGAGCATTCCGTGTGATCCATCGGGCAAGCTGCTGGCGGTGGCACGCTATGACCTTTCCTTAGGGGCGGGCCGGGCCCAAACCCTTGATTTTGCCTTCCCCAGCGCGCCGGAGGCGAATGATTTTCCCGCGATGAATGTGGATGTGGCTGCGCGCCTGGCCGCCACTGCGGAGCGCTGGCAAGCCGAGGTCAGTCGTACGCGCATCACGTTGCCGGATGACCGGGTTGCAGGTGGCTTCCCGGCTTCGGTGGGCTACCTGCTGCTGGCGGATGACCCTGATGGGCCGCACCCGGGGCCGCTGGCGCACGATGCCGTTTGGACGCGGGACGCGGCGTATATTGGGCTGGCGTTGTTGCAAAGCGGCCATGCAGACCGTGCGCGGGCGTACATCCCCGCTATTTTGAATGGGCAGGAGCTGAATGGCCGTGTTCCACCGATCCAGGGGCCGAACACGCCCTGGGACGCCGAAGAATGGGACGCCCAGGGCCAGGCCATCTATCTGGTGACCACCACCTACCGCTATACAGGTGATCTTGAGCTATTGCGTGAGTGGTATCCAGCTATTCTGCGCGCTGCGGAGTTCATCCGCGCCCTGCGCCAGTCTACCGCCGAGGCGGATGATGCCACCCGAGGCTTGCTCCCGCCTTCTCTGAGCGCGGAGGACATCGGCCCGGCGGATTGGCACCACTACTGGGATAACTTCTGGGCGATTGCTGGGTTGGAAGAAGCGGCCTTTGCCGCCCGAACGCTGGGCAACGCACAGGATGCTGCCTGGTTAGCGTCCGAGGCGGAGGACCTACGCGCAGCGGTGTTGCGGTCGATTGAGCAAGTGATGGGGCCAGAGCCGGAGTACATCCCTAGCGCGGTCGAGCACGTGGCCGACTCGGCTATGGCGCGCGGGACGGTGCCTGCACTGCATCCCTATTCGGTGCTGGAGGTGGATTCTGAGCTGGTGCAGCGTGCCTTTGCGTTCTATCACCAGCGCTGGATTGCGCCGCATGCCGGGGGGTTTCAGGTCACCGCGAAACGCAATTCTGGCCCTATGGAGGGTTGGAACTGGCCAATGCTTACCTGAAGCTGGGCCGCATCGACTTGATGAACCAGATTCTCGGCTGGACGCTCTCGCACCAGACCCTGCCAGGAACTTATGCCTGGGCCGAGCAGATAGACCCTTTCTCGAAAGGCTTCACCGGGGGTGATATGCCGCATGCCTGGGCGGCAGCCAGCTACATCACCCTGGTGCGTGGGATGCTGGCCCTGGAACAAGGGGATGCTCTGGCGTTGTTTCGTGGGGTTCCGGCCTGGTGGTTTGAAGCAGGCCGGGTTATTGCGCTGGAGAACGCCCCAACACTCTTCGGGACCCTCCACCTGAGCACGCAAAGCACGGTGCAAATGGGCGAGGACCAGCGCAATTGGCAGGGCGAACTGGTGCTACAGCTCCATGGTGTGGCCCCGCCCGGTGGGTACTTCTGGCAAGCGCCGGAAGCCCCACGCCTGATCCAGCCCGAAGATGCCGCAACCTGGCGCGCTGGAGCGCTCTGGATTGACCCATCTGCGACCGAAATCCGCCTGACGTTTGGGACAGAGGGCTAGGGCAGCTCTTTGGCGTGGATTTCCAGGTAGGTGGGTTGATAGCCCCGGTTGAAGAGCATCATGATGCGTTTCAGGAAGTATTTGCGGTTCAGAATCCGGTCTGCATGGGCACGGGTGGGTTCATCATCCAGCGAGATTTCGCGGGCGAAGGCTTCCTGCGCCGGGCCTGTGACCTTGCCCCGCATGGTGCAGGGCGCGATTTCGACCCGCGAGTTATTGCGGATGCGCTTGACTTTGCCAGAATTCTGCTGGGTGATCACATAGAGTTTGCCATCTTCCTCTGCAAACCAGACCGGGGTCGGCACGCCGACGCCCGTTTTGCGGAAGGTGGTCAGGCTCATGAAACGTTCGCGGGTGAGATGTGGAAAATGGCTGGACACGAGGGCGATTTCCTCAGCATGGTCTGAACGATCTTGTCAGCGATCATATAATAAAGAAAGGTCGAGCGACAAGACCGGAAGGATGATAAGGTGATGAAAAACCTGGCAAACCCCCGGCCTGGGTCCGGGTTCGTGGGGTTGGTTCGATGCGTGCGTCCCATGAGTGCACGCGATCCCTTCAACG
>JAAUUD010000253.1 GCA_012031655.1 Anaerolineae bacterium
GCGGTTTCGGAGATGTACTCCGCCGGATGGTAAGCCGGGATGGGCAGATCAACTGGCCAAATGGGCGGCCAGCGGCGGCGCTTGAACCGCCAGCGCATGGGACGCGGTGCTCAAGCCTTGCTGTGCTTTGAGCTTTTGCACAGCCTGGGCCAGCAATTGCGTGTAGAGCTGAAAACCCACCGCGGCGATATGACCACTCTGGCGCTTGCCTAGCAGGTCCCCGGCCCCGCGAATTTCCAGGTCGCGCATGGCGATAGAAAGCCCCGCCCCCAACTGCGTTTCTTCAGCGATGGTTTCTAGCCGCTGGCGCGCTTCTTCGGTCAGTTGATGGTAGGGCGGGTGGAAGAAATAGGCGTAGGCTTGCTGGGCACTGCGCCCCACCCGCCCGCGCAACTGGTATAGCTCGGCCAACCCAAACCAATCTGCACGGTCCACGATGAGCGTGTTGGCGTTGGGGATGTCCAGGCCGCTTTCGATGATCGAGGTGGAGATGAGCACATCATAGTTCCCCCGGGCGAAAGCCGCCATGACGTTTTCGAGCTCTTGCTCGTTCATCTGGCCATGCCCAACGATAAACGAGGCTTCTGGCACCAGCTTACGCAACTGGTCCACAACGGCACGGATGGTCCGCACCCGGTTGTGGACGAAAAACACCTGGCCGCTTCGGTCGAGTTCGCGCAGCAGGGCCTGGCGCACCAGTTTTTCGTCGTAGCTGCCAATATGGGTGGCCACGGGCAGGCGTTCATCGGGCGGGGTCTGGATCACGCTGATGTCGCGCAGGCCGGTGATGCTCATATAAAGCGTACGCGGAATGGGCGTGGCAGTGAGCGCCAGCGTATCCACCTCGGCCCGCAGTTGCTTCAGCCGCTCCTTATGGGTGATGCCAAAGCGCTGTTCCTCGTCCACGATGAGCAAGCCCAGGTCCTTAAAGCGCACGTCCTCGCTCAGCAGGCGGTGCGTGCCAATCACAATATCCAGCGCGCCGCTACCAATGCCCTCAACAATGGTGCTCTGCTGTTCCTCGGTCCGAAAGCGCGAGAGCATCTCCACCTTGACCGGGAAGGGCTGCAAGCGCTGCGAGAAGGTCTGATAGTGCTGCTGGGCGAGGATCGTGGTGGGGACCAGCACCGCCACCTGCTTGCCATCCATCGCCGCTTTGAAAGCCGCCCGTAGCGCGACCTCGGTTTTACCAAAGCCCACATCCCCGCACACCAGGCGATCCATCGGGGCGGATTGCTCCATATCCTGCTTGACCTCGCGGATGGCGGTCAGCTGGTCTTCGGTTTCCACGTAAGGGAAGGTGGCTTCTAGCTCGTGCTGCCAGGGCGTATCGGGCCGGAAGGCATAGCCCTGGGCCACCGCCCGCGCCGCGTAGAGCTTCAGCATCGCCTCCGCGACTTCCTGCGCGCCTTCGCTGGCCTTCTTGTAGAGCTTGGTCCACTCCTGCGTGCCTAGCCGGTTGAGCTTGGGTGAGCTGTCGTCCGGGCCGACATAGCGCGTGATGCGCTCTGCCTGGTGGATGGGCACAAAGAGCGTATCGTTATCAGCGTATTCGAGCTTGATCAGTTCGCGCTCGTTGCCGCCCACCGTGCGCTTAATGAGGCCCGCAAAACGCCCCACCCCATACTCCACATGCACAATAAAATCGCCCACAGCCCAGTCCGCAAAGTTCGCCTCGGGCGTGGTGGTGCGCGGGCGCTGGCGTCGGCGGGGTTCCGGGCGCGCCACCCGAAGATTTCCGCATCCGTGAGCAGGTGCAGGTGGCGCGTTTCGCTGTTCAGCACCCAGCCTTCGGTCAGTTCCCCCCGCACAAAGGTCGTTAGTCCGGCCTGGTCTAGCTGGCGAATCTCGTTCACCGGGGCAATCACGGCATCGACTTCGGACCAGAGCTGCCCGATGTTCTCGGTCTGGCGCGTGACGGTAATGGCCAGCTCGCCACTCTGGCGCAACTTGCGCAGGTAATCCAGAAAAGGCCGCAACTGCCCCCCAAACCGCTGATCCGGCAAAAAGAGGTTGCCCAACACTTCATCTGCTGGCGTGGCTTCGCCGCGCCCCAGGTGCAGCACGGGTTGGCTCTCCAGGGCTTCGCGCAGGGCATCCCAGGTATGGTAGGCCAGCGGAGCATCTGGGGGGAGCTGGTGCTGCTGAAGGCGTTCTTCGCGCAGGTCTAGCGCTTGCTGCTCGATCTCCTCGAAGGTGTCTTGCAGGTTTTGCCAATCTTCCACAATAACCAGGGTGTTCTCCGGCAGGTAATCCAGCAAGCTGGCTGCTTCCGGGTAGAGCCAGGGCAGGTAGTACTCCAGCAGAGGGAAGGCGTTGCCCTCCTCCAGCGCTTCAAAATCGGGCCGCACAGAGGTCGCATCATCATCGCCGGGCTGGTCCAAAAACCAGGTGGCCAACTGCTGCGCCACGCGCGGCGCATGCCGGGGCAAGGCTTCCCGCAGGGGGTGGAAAGTCAGGCTCTCGACGGTTTCCAGCGAGCGTTGCGAGGCGGGATCAAAGCGGCGCATGCTCTCGATTTCGTTACCAAAGAACTCCAGGCGGACCGGGACCGTCGCGGTAGAGGGAAAGAAGTCGATGATCCCCCCCCGGCGGCTGAACTGGCCCGGCTCCGCGACGATGGTGGTGGGTTCGTAGCCCAGCTCCAGCCAGAGCCGCAGCAGTTTTTCTGGTTCCTGCACGCTGCCTACCCGTAGCTGGCGCGACCCCAGGCGAAACTCGCGCGGGGGAGGGTCTTTTGCATCAAGGCCCGCGCCGAGCTAATCACCAGCAACGGGGCGCCCTCGGCTGGGCCATCCATCAACAGGCCCAGCGTGTGCAAGCGTGCCTGGCGGGTGGCTTCGCTCCAGGGGGCACGCTCATAGAACATCGGGGTTGGCTCCTCAAAACGAGAGATTTCTGCCCCTGGCAACCACACCGGCAATTGCTGCGCGATGTTGTAGGCGCGGTCGTTGCGCCCGGTGATGACCAGCACGGGCCGCTCCAGATGGGCCGCCAGGCCCGCCACCACGAAAGGCCGCGCCGCACGCAGCACGTCCTGGTCCTCAGCAACACGCTCAGCGCGAAGCGTGTTCAGCAGCGTGCTGAAAACTGCTGTTTCGGTCAGCGCCGTTAACAGTCCCTCAAGAATCATGCTCGCATCGTCTCACTTGGTCGGGGTCGGGGGAGGTGAATCGGGTTGAGGCGGCGTTGATTGGGCAGCGGCGGCTTGCTCTGCCGTGCCATTAAAGCGATTCATAGCGGTGTCGATTCCCTCGCTTAACCAGGTGCTCACCGCCTTCAGCGTCCGGGCGATGGTCTCTTGCACCAGCATCTGCTCTTCTGCCCGGAAGGGCTGCAACACATAGGCTGCCGGGTCCATCTTGCCTGGGGGCCGATCAATCCCAAAGCGAATGCGCGGGAATGCCTGGGTGCCCAGGTGCTGGATGATGCTGGCCATGCCCTTCTGCCCGCCTGCACCACCCTTTTGGCGAAGGCGCAGGGTGCCCAGCGGCGTGTCCAGATCATCGTAGATGATCAGCATACGCTCGGGCGGAATCTGGTAGAAATCTGCAGCAGGGCGCACCGCCTCGCCGCTCAGGTTCATAAAAGTCTGCGGCTTCAGCAGCAGGACGCGGCGTCCCTCCAGCAGGCCATCGCCCCAGCGGGCCTTGAACTTCTTGCCATCGAACGTAATCTGATGAGCCGCCGCCAGCGCATCCAGGCACATAAAGCCGATATTATGGCGTGTTTTGGCGTATTGGGCGCCTGGGTTGCCCAGCCCGACCAGCAAATAGCGCTCCATACTCACTGATCCTGTCCATCGCTCTGGATTTCGCTGCGCAGTTGCCACCACACCCGCCGCGTATAGGGGCTAAGCTGGGCGCGGATCAGCAGGTAAACCACCACCAACCCAAAAAACCCCAGCGAGAAGAAGGTGCCCGTGCAAAACGCCCCCTGCACCGCCGAAAAGTTAAACAGGGTCGAGCCAGACTCGGTTGCGGGTGGCGGCGCCGAGGCCGCCAGGGCCGGCGCTGCGGGTCTGGGCGTAGCCGTGGGCGGTTGTTCGATCAGCGAAGTGGGGCTGGCTTCTGGCGCGGGTGCCTGCGGCGCGGCAGGTTCGGCCAGGGTTGGCGGCACCAGCGGGGCGATGGTCGGGAAGGGCGTGGGCGAGGTGTTCTGAAGCCGCAGGTTGGTTACCTGGCTCTCCAGCACGTTGCCATCGGTTAAAATGACCTGCAAGCGAATCTGGTAGATGCCATCCGGAATACCCAGCCCCGCGCTATCCCACTGCCCCAGGATGCCCTCTTGAACCTGCTGCGTAATGCGCGTCTGAATTGGAATCCAGACGGTGGGGTTTTGGGCGTTGCTCCAATCGAGTTCGTAGCCTGCAAAGAGGCTCGGGTGTGTGGCCGTGCCGCGGATTTCCACCAACCCGAAAAGCGGAGTGTCACTGGTCGGGGCGCTGATGCTCGCCACTCCGTCCCCCTCTTGCGCCAGCACCGGGTGAACCATCGCCAGGGTTAACCAGACCATCAACCAGACAAAGCGCCGCATACCACCCATTCATCATCTATCATTGCCGCAAATTTTGAGTCTAACAATCGGCGCTGGAAAAGACAATGGCGGGTTCCCAATGAACCCGCCACGCGGCAAGCAGCGCACTGATGACGAGGGCAGCGCTAGTTCACTGGCGCCAGGCGCAAGCGGAGCGCCGTCGGCAAGACGTTGGGGCTCGTGGCGAAAAAGGTCCGGTTCACGGAAACCAGCACCTCGCCTGCTTCTGGCACCACAAAGCGCGTGCTCAATTCGGTCTCCTGGTTAAAGCCCAGGGCGGCCAGGTCCCGCCCATTTTGCAGGACGCTGATCCGCAGCAAGGCATCCGGCCCTGCAAATTCCAACCCGGGCAAATCGCGCAGCACAGTCAGGTCGTAGGTCTGCCCGGCTTCGGCTTCAAAGATCGCCAGGGCGACGTTCTGGTGGAGCTTGCCGGGCAACACCAGTTCCAGTTCTTCGCCCGGCACCAGGCGACTAGCCACGCGCTCCACGCTGATGGTGAACTCTGTGGGAGCCAGATCGATGCCGCGCTGCCGAACCTCGACACGGTAGGTGGCGTTTTCTGCCAGTTGGATGGCCAGCAATTCCGGCAGATAACCCGCGCCGCTGTCGTCATCTTCTGCCAGGGGAAGGCCATCCCCAACGCGGAACAGGGTCAGCGTGAGATCGCTCGCCGGGTCGCCCTCAACCCGCACCGAGATCACGTCTCCGCGTTGGCCTTCAAAGTCGAAGGTGGCCTGGCCGGTTTGGGCAGCCAGGCCGGTCCTTTCTTCTTCATAGGTGAGGGTTTCTACGGGGTCTGCCTGAATGGTCAGCCTGTAGTTCACGCTTTCGGCGGGGTTCGCGCTCAGCAGCATGACCTGCACCTGCGAGTCAAAGTAAATCGGCAGGTAGTCCAGGGCGGAGGTGCGCGCCGAACC
>JAAUUD010000254.1 GCA_012031655.1 Anaerolineae bacterium
CGCCTGAGCCAATTGCAGGCCGCGCCAGGCGAGCAGATCGAAGTCTGGCTGGAGTGGCGCAAGCGCAGCAGCGGCGGCCTGGATTATGCCGTGTACCTGCACCTGGTGGATGCGGATGGCGTGACTTTGCGCGGTCAGATGGATGGCACGCCAGAGCACCTGGGGCGCGTGTTGCCGACCAATTTCTGGGGCGTGGACACGCCAATTTATGATCACCATCGCCTGCCGATCTTTGCGGATGCGCCGCCGGGGCGCTACGCCTTGCGCCTGGGGTGGTACGAGCGCCAGACGTTCGCGCGCCTGTCCGTGACGCCAGGCATGGGCAATCGCCGTCGGATGGGGTGGTGATCGCAGAAATTGAGGTGCGGTAGGGGGCATTTCGGGCTGTCAAAATAACCAAACCCCTTGCAGGCTGGCGCAAGTCGTGCTACCTTTGCGGCATGGTGACTATCGAGTTGTGTTCCCGGTTTTGTTCTGCCCCTGCACCCTGTACGATGTGCATGTGCAGCAACGTCTATAGCCCGGGACGCCTCGCTCTTTAGCGCACAGTACAGCACTGCGCAACGAACCTTCAAGAGCCAGCCGACCGGGTTGGCTCTTTTCGTTCCAGCGCAAGGCTGGTCTTTGGTCCACAGCAGTTCGAGCCACCAACACAACATAGGGAGAAGCGTACGGATGAGCGACAACGGACACCACACCAACGGACATGCGTTTAGCTTCGGCACCCAGGCGGTGCATGCAGGCTACGTGCCAGACCCCACCACAGGCGCACGCGCCGTGCCCATCTATCAGACCACTGCCTATCAGTTCCGTGATACGGACCACGCTGCCGCGCTGTTTGCCCTGCAAGAAGCGGGCAACATCTACTCGCGCATTATGAACCCCACCAACGCCGTGCTTGAGCAACGCCTGGCCGAGCTCGAAGGGGGCGTGGGTGCGCTGGTGACTTCCTCCGGGCAGGCGGCGGAAACCCTCGCGTTGCTGACGATTGTGGATGCTGGGGAAGAAATCATCGCCTCCAGCCACCTCTACGGCGGTACCTACACCTTGCTGGCCTATAGCTTTAAGCGGTTGGGCATCAAGACGCATTTTGTGGATAGCACCAATCCGGCGGACTTCGAAAAACTGATTAATGACAAAACACGGGTCATCTACCTGGAAACGCTGGGCAACCCCAAGCTAGAAATTCCAGATTTTGAGGCGATTACGGCCATGGCTCACAAGCACGGCCTGCCAGTGATGGTGGACAACACCTTCGGTACGCCCTACCTCATCCGCCCGCTTGAATGGGGCGTGGATATTGTGGTGCACTCGACCACCAAGTGGATTAGCGGGCACGGCCTGACCATCGGCGGGGCCATCATCGACGGTGGAAAGTTCGATTGGAAGGCCAGCGGTCGGCACAGCGGGCTGGTGAAGCCCGAACCAGCCTATCATGGAGCGGTGCTGGCAGACATCGCTGGGCCTGCCGCATTTATCACCCGCGCACGGGTGGTGGGCCTGCGCGACTTCGGCATGTCTCAGGCACCGCTGAACAGCTTCTTGAGCCTGGTTGGGCTGGAGACGCTGCCCCTGCGGATGCAACGCCACGCGGATAATGCGCTGGCCGTGGCGCAATTTCTGGAAAACCACCCGCAAGTTGCCTGGGTGAACTACCCTGGCCTGGCTAGCCACCCAGCCACGCCCGCGCTCAGAAGTACATGCCGCAGGGGGCTGGGGCGGTGGTTGGCTTTGGCGTGCGCGGCGGGCGCGCGGCAGGCCGCAAGTTTATTGATCACCTCAAGCTCTTCTCCCACCTGGCAAACGTTGGCGATGCACGCTCGCTGGCCATTCACCCCGCCAGCACCACGCACTCGCAGCTCACCGGGCAGGAACTGACCATCACGGGCGTGACCGAGGACTACGTGCGCCTGGCGGTGGGGATTGAGGATATCGAAGACATCCTGTGGGACCTGGACCAGGCCCTCAAGGCTGCGGTGGCAGAAGCTGCCCCCGCCTAGGGCTGTTGAACCCTGTTCGTACGGGGTCCTTCCTCGGCTTGCCGTGGGGGAGGACCCCCTTGTGTGAGGCTCGGCAGAGCCAACCTGAACTAAGGAGGCCCAATCGTGACACCGCCCAGAGCCAGCGCCACCCTGTTCGCTAACCGCATCGGTTCCGTGGGGATTGTGGAGCGCCAGTATGCGCATTTTGACGAGCCCTTGCCGCTCAATAGCGGCAACGTGCTGGAGCGCTTTACCCTGGCCTACGAAACCTGCGGCACGCTCAACGCCGAGCGCAGCAACGTGATCATGATCTTCCATGCCCTGTCCGGCGATGCCCACGTGGCAGGCTACCACACCGCCAGCGCCGATGAAAAACCGGGCTGGTGGGACGAAGCTGTTGGGCCAGGCAAAATGTTTGATACGGACCGCTTTTACATCATCTGCGCCAATGTGATTGGCGGGTGCCAGGGCAGCACTGGTCCATCGTCCATCGCGCCGGATGGCCGCCCCTATGCGCTCCGCTTTCCGGTCATCACCATGCAGGATATGGTGCGGGCGCATCGGCGCTTGCTGGATCACCTGGGGATTAAGCGCCTGTGGGCGGCGGTTGGCGGCAGCATGGGCGGGATGCAAGCCCTGCAATGGGCCGTCGATTACCCGGACTGCGTTGATAACCTGATCTTCCTGGCCAGCACGCCGCGTTCCAGCACGCAGCAAATCGCCTTCAACGAAGTCGGACGCCAGGCCATCTATGCCGACCCGCATTGGGACAATGGCAACTACTACGGCTTTGGCCATCCCATCCCGGCGGCGGGGCTTTCGGTGGCGCGGATGGTGGCACACATCACCTACATGTCCGAGAACTCGATGCAGGCCAAGTTTGGGCGGCAGTTACAAAACGGCGCGGGCATCCTGCCCTATCGCTTTGATGTGCCCGAATTTACCGTAGAAAGCTACCTCAAATATCAGGGGGAGAAGTTCGTCAACCGCTTTGACGCCAACAGCTACCTGTACATCACCAAAGCGATTGACTATTTTGATATTGCGGCGGGGTATGGCTCTTTGCAAGCGGCGCTCGAACGTGTGCAGGCGCATGTGCTGGTGGCCACTTTTTCCAGCGATTGGCTCTACGCGGCCTGGCAATCTCAGGAGATGGTGCAGGCCTTGCTGAACCTGGGGCGCCCGGTGGAGTACCAACACCTGGAGGCGCACTTCGGGCACGATTCCTTCCTGGTGGAAACAGAGCTGATGGGCTATGTGGTGGGCGGTTTTCTGGAGCGGCGCTGGACCAAGCGGGGAGCAGCGCCCGCCGAGGCAGCCTCGAGGAGCGCTGCCAGCTAGCCCGCCAGGCAATTAGTTGTTGCCGCGTGAGCGCCGGGTTTCGCGGCGCCACTCCATCACAATCCCCTCTTCGGTGACGCGCACGGCCTGGAGCGTGGTATCCACGCTGCGTTGCCCGGCGCGTTCCAGCCGGTCCGAGAGCCGCGCGTTCCACTCGGCCACGCGGGCAGCATCAATGGCGCCCAGGTTCATGGTTTGCACGTCAGAAATGGTCGCGGCCAGGCGCCCATTGACTACCCCCAGCGTCAGAATAAAGGTCAACTGCGCTTCGGGGCTGCCATCCGTGGCCAGGCGTTGGGCGGTGACGAAGAGGTTGCCCTGCCGCAGGTCAACCTGCACATCATTCAGGTCTGGGCGCTGGATGCTCTGTTGCACTGCATCGATGATGGCGGCTTCGTCTGCTGTGCCAATGATGCTCAGCGATCCATCGTCGTTCCGGTCTACCTCAAAGTTGCAGGCACTCAGGGTCAGGGCGCCGATGAGAAGCAAGAGTAACCAGGATAGCCGCAGCATAGGATGTTCCTCCTCAAATCGCCTGAGGCGTGCTTGAAAGGTTGCTACCTTCAGGTATAGCCACAAGGTGCTAAATAAGCGTCATCTGGCTGTAAACGTTCTGTAAATTCGAGCCAGGGTCAGTCCGCGTGGCGGATGGCTTCCAGTGGCAACTGCAACGCCCCCTTCAAACACCTTGTAGCGCGCGCTGGTGATGGGGGAGCCGTTCCCAACCCGTATCGGTGGGCAGCCAGAAGCCCAGCGCCAGGCTGGTCACGGTTTGGCCAGGCACGCGGGGTAGGGGATAGACATCTGTGAAGCGGGTGCCTGGCGGCAGCTCGCTGAGCAAGCGATGGCCCAGGCCGGGCAGGGTGTCGCGCTGGGCCAGGATCCAGAAGGGGTTGGCGCGAGCGTGCAGAAAAAGCTGATAGTCGGCTTCCAGCGGTGCGCGGACTTCCCAGGAAAGTTGCACCAGCAGCCAGTCGCCGCGTTCGGCATAGACTACATCCTGCAACCAGAGATTATCCTGGGGACCAAAGGCGGCCAGCGTCTGCTCCGCCTGGATGGGAAAGCGCGCCGCTGGGGGCCGATACGCCGGGTACAGATAGAGCGCGATCATCAGCCAGGGCAGGGCAGCCCAGGCGCCATCAACCAGGGCCGGGCGCGGCGCGGTATCCCCAGCACGATGAGCAGGGCAACCGGCACCAGCGCCGGGAATAGCAGGCGCCCAAAAGGGGCCTCCACACGGGCCATCCATTGGGTCAGCAAAGCGCCGCTGATCATCAACTGGGCGCTGGCGGCGCCAATCAGGGCCTGTTGCGCAAAGCTAAAGTGCGGCCAGCTCTGCTGAATTTGGCGTGCAGCGTTGGCCAACAGGGCCATGATGAGCACGGCAACCCCGATTTGCACTGGGCGACCGGGGGTCAGCGCGCCCCACCCAAAGGCCGCCCAACTGGAATCCAGTACGGCGGCCCAATCTGCCAGCAGTTGGGCCGGGGTACCGCTGGGGACGGCTTCGGTGTAGATTTCCAGGTGAATCGCCGTGGCGGTCAGGTCGCCGTAGAGCTGCCAGTTGCGCGCGTACCACCAGCCACAGACCAGCAGCGCCGCCAGCCCGAACGCCGTCCAGACCTCCAGGCGACCGCGCCAGGTGAACTGTTGCCAGCCGACGATGTTTCCGTGCCAGTAGTCGAACCCACCGGTGTCGTTAACGCCCTGCCGGTACTCGCCTGATCATTTCCAGTCGCCGAAGCACTACTTGTGGCGGCCATGGCGGCGGTACAGGTGGAAGTGGTGGTAGCAGAATGGGTAGCCGGCGGACCTGGAGTGGCAGCCGAACCAGTCTTGTTATTGTTCCGGTTTGTGTTATTCGAATCGTCTTCGTCGTCCGAGGACAATATCTGCACCACTTCTGCAACACATTTTGTACAAATAAAATAACAGCATTAAGACGTGGAGACGCATAAAAATATTGCACTGAATTGCTATACTTCTAACTATATATTGGACAGATCAATAAGTACAATACATATAGATCATAAAAATATCAACATGTTTGACATTTCTGTGGTAAATGTACAACAATGTAATGAGGTCAAACGCCAGTATTTTAAAATAAAAACC
>JAAUUD010000255.1 GCA_012031655.1 Anaerolineae bacterium
TCGATCACTTCGTCAATGTTGGCGGCGCCGCTGATGTATTCGTCCCCCCAGGGGTAGATGGGGCCTTTGGTGCCGCGCGTGGCCTTTTCCCACTCAAATTCTGTGGGCAGGCGGATTTCGTAGCCGCGCGGCCGTCACCAGCGGCAAAAAGCCATGCACTCGAACCAGGAGATGCGGTCGCGCGGGTGGTTGGCGATGGGGAATTCCTGCGGTTGCGGGTTGCGTTCGTGGCGCGCCAGGCCAGCCCAATACTCGTCGCGCTCGTAGCCGCCGTCATCAATAAAGGCCTGGTATTGCATATAGGTGATGGGATAGCGCGAGATGTAGAAAGTGGGGAGGTCCAGGCGGCGGTCAAAGTGCTGGATGAACTCGCCTGCGGGAATCTTGATCCACTTAATATCCGGCAGGCTATCGCTACGCAAGCCCACTCCGGGGCGCGAGTCGCCAATTTCGGCCAGCTCGTGTGCGGCTTCGATGCGTTGCATCAGCGGGGCGGTGGCGTCTTCTACGATGGCGGCTAGCTGCTGGGCGCGGCCCTGCATCGGGCGGAGCTTGGTGGCCAGGTTGTCGGGGTCGCCAAACTCCGGGTATTCCGTCAGGAAGAGTTGCAGCATCTCCCAGGCTTCGCGGCGGTTCTTGGTGGCCACGCGCTTGATGATAAAGTAGCGCGGGCGGGCATCGCGCACCTGGATCCGGCGGTTTAGGTCGCGGCGGTAACGGTCAATTTGCAGCTTGAAGGGCCGATAGCGGCGGGGGAGTTCGCCGAGGGCTTCGATTTCGCGCAGGTAGTGGAGCGCGGTGGTGATGTCGTTGACCTGGTAGGCGTCTTGAAAGTTGCGAAAGAGCGGTTCAAAGTCGCGCGGGGTGATGATCTTGGTCCGCTGCGAGAGCGCAGCGCGGATGCTGGCTACGATGGCTTCGATTTCTTCTTCAATGGAACTGTCTTCATCCAGAATGGTGAAGTTGTAGCGCAGCATGCTTTTGAGGTCGTTGGGCAGGTCGATTTCGCGCGGGGGAGAGGCCCCCAGCACGCAAATCGGCGCGATCACGATATCTTCCTGCAAGGAGACGCGTAATTCGGAACGGACCTTGTCGCGCAGGTTACGTTCGGCGTAGTCGGTGATGAGCTGGGTCCAGTCGGGGCCGATGAGCGCCAGCACCACATCCGCCTTGATGATCTTGTCGCGGATGTAGTACTCGAAGGACTCCACAAAGGGCGGCACTTCGATTTCAAAGAGCACGCGCGAGGCGCCAAAACGCAACGAGAGCCAATCGCGCATGGCTTCGGCAAAGGCTTTGCTGTCTTCTTTGTAGTATGAAATGTAGGTGGTGGGCGTGAACTTGGTTAAGTCCAGTTCAGCATCTGGCACCACAACTTCAGCTTCTTGAGGGCGCAATTCCTGGGTAGCCATGCGTGTTCCTGCTGGTAACTTTGCGCAGAGCGTAGCACATCTGGTTGAAAGTTACTTTATCAGGACGTTAAATTCGCTTAGCAAAACGGGGTAGCGCAGGCTACCCCGTTGCAGTTGGCTGTTTGGCGGGGGCTAGAAGCCACGCCGGAAGCGTTCTTCGTTCCAGATGTTGGCCGTCATGCTATAGCCAGCCTGTTCCCAGAAGCCCGCGCGGTCTTCCACGGTGAACTCGATGCCACGAATCCACTTGCCGCCCTTCCACAGGTAGCGGTCTGTGCTGGCGTGTTGCCCGGCGAGGGCACCCATCAACCCGCGCAGGGGGTAGCCGTGTTCGGGGTCCAGCGGTTGGTCATCGAACTCGTAGGCGAAGATGAAGTTTTCCGCCAGCATGGCCTCCAGCGGCAAATTGACCGTGAAGCCAAACTCGCAGTGCTGGATGACGTAGCGCGCCTCTGGCTTGAGCTTGAACAGGCCCGCAGCCAGCATATCTTGCAGGTGAACGCCGCGCCAGCCCGTATCAAACTTGCTCCAGCGTGTGACGCAGTGAATGTCATAGGTCACGTTGCGGGTGGGCAGGCTGGTGAACTGCGCCCAGTTGAGCGTTACCGGCTCCTCAACCAGCCCCGTGATCTTGAAATCCCAGGCATCCAGGTTTTCGTAAACGGGCACGGGGCCATAGTGCAAAACCGGGAATTTCAGCGTGATGGATTGGCCGGGTGGCAGGCGTCCTTCGGCCTTGACGCGCTTTTCCATCTGGCGGCGTTCTTCAAAATCCTTGAGCATATACCCTCCCTCGTCGTTATGCGTGGTCCTAGCAGGATTGTAGCACGGCGCTTAGGCTAGTTCCCGCTGCGGGATGAGGTCCAGGTGTTGCCCTACGCGCTCAAAAATCTCCAGGGCGCGGGAAAGCATCTCGCGGGTGTGGGTGGCGGTGTAGCTGGTGCGCAAAAGGCACTGGTTGGCCGGCACTGCCGGGGTGGTGACCGGGTTGGTATACACGCCATTATCAATCAGCGACAGCCAGGTAAGCCCGGTGCGCGCTTCGTCCCCGATGATGATGGGGATAATGGGCGTGTTGGAGTGCCCGATGTTAAAGCCCAGGTCTTGCAGGCCTGCCTGCATAAACTCCACGTTATCCCACAGGCGCTGGATGTACTCTGGCTCGTTCTCGATGATATCCAGGCAGGCCAGCACGGTGGCTGCACTGGCGGGGGGGATGCTGGCGGAGAAGATGATCGAGCGCGCGGTGTGCTGAATGTAGTGGATCACATCCGCATCGCCTGCCACAAACCCCCCAATCGAGGCAAAAGACTTGGAGAAGGTGCCCGCGATGAGGTCCACTTCATCGGTGATGCCATAGTGCGCGGCGGTGCCACGTCCGCCGCCCAGCACGCCCACGCTGTGCGCGTCGTCCACCATCACACGGGCGCCGTAGCGCTTGCTGATGGCTACAATTTCTGGCAGGGGGGCGATTTCGCCACCCATGCTATAGACACCATCCACCACCACCAGCTTACCGGCATCTTCCGGCAAGTTCCTGAGGGTGCGTTCCAGGCTATCCATATCATTATGCACAAAGCGCTTCATCTCTCCGAAGGACATCAGCGCGCCATCCACGATGCAGGCATGGGCTTCTTTATCCAGAATGGCGTAGTCGCCCTTGCCCACCAGCGCGCTGATGGCCCCCAGGTTGGTCTGATAGCCTGTGGGGAAAACCAGCGCGGCTTCTTTGCCCACGAAGCGCGCCAGGCGCTGGTCCAGTTCGTTGTGCAGGTCCAGGCTGCCATTTAGGTAGCGGCTGCCAGTGCAACTGGTGCCATATTTATCAATCGCGGCCTGGGCCGCGGCCTTGACTTTGGGATGTGTGGTGAGCCCCAGATAATTGTTGGAGCCCAGCATGATCACTTCTTTGCCCCGGAAGTAAGCAATGGCCCCTTCCGACTTATCCAACGGCTGAAAGTAGGGGTAAATCCCCAGCGCCATTGCATCCTTTGCCCGGGTAAAGCCGGATACTTTCGCGAAAATATCCATCTCGTATTCCTCTGTACCAATCCAAACGCGCTGGAAAATGAATGTTCAGTGAATTGTAACAGACTGTGTGGCGCTTGGCGAGTTAAGGTCTGCTCACCAGCAGTAACCCCAGCAGCGTCTTGGCGTCGCGGATTTCGCCAGTCTGTGCCAGGTGGAGCGCCTGCGCCAGGGGCATCTCGACCACCTCCAGCGCTTCGTCTGCATCGGCGGGCAGGCGGCTGGGGATGAGGTCACGCGCCACGAAAAGATCCATTTGCTCCTGCGAAATGCCCGGCGCCACAAAAAAGCGCCCCAGGGGGTCCAACTGGCCGGGCAGGTAGCCTGCTTCTTCCTGAAGTTCGCGCCGGGCGCACGCTGCCGGGGCTTCGCCGGGTTCCAGCGTGCCTGCGGGCAGTTCCAGCAAAAACGTGGCTGCGGCCAGCCGATATTGCCGCACCAGCACCACCTGGCCATCGGCCTTCAGCGGCACAATGGCCACCGCGCCGGGGTGATGGAGCACCTCGCGTTGCCAGGCGGTGCCATTCGGCAGGCGTAAATCGTAGCGCACCCAGGCGATGTGGTCGCGCTGGTGCAGCACGGTCTGGCGCAGGACTTTGGGTGGGGCGAGTGGCATGGTGTAAAACCCCCCGGGCGGCCTGGGTAGACCGCCCATGATGCAGGGGTGTTGGTTTATTGGCCCAGTGGGGTGGGCGTGAAGAGCTGCTGCTGCAATTGCTGGATGGCTTGTTGGGTCTGTTGCAGCGCTTGCTGGGTCTGTTGGAGCTCCACCTGGCCAACGCCGCCACCCTGGCCGCTCTGGTCCGTGGTGGTCGTGGTGCTGGTGGTCCCGGCTGGGGTCGTGGTCGGCGGGCCAGGGATGGTGATCACCTGCCCTTCGGAAATCACGTTCATGTTGGTGATGCCGGGGTTGGCGTTCAAAATAGAACTCATCGTGACGCCATAGCGCACCGAAAGGCGGTAGATGTTATCGCCCGCGACAACCGTATACTGGAACGGCCCTGCGCTGTTATCGGTGGTGCCGCCCGTTCCAGCCCCACCCTGCCCCCCGTGGCAGGCACCGGGGTTGCCGTGGGCGGAATTTGCCCACACCCAGGGATGGTGATGGGATAGCCAGCGCGGATGAGGTCCGGGTTCACGATGTTGTTGTTCGGGTGGTTGGCGATGGTCGCCACATCCAGGTTATAGGTGCGCGCAATCTGGCTGAGCGTATCGCCAATTTGCACCAGATATTCACAGTCCTGGGTTTGCTGGGTGGGCGTGGGCTGGACCACCGGCTGTTGCGGTTGGGTCTGCTGCGGTTGCGTGATCTGACCGCCCTGGCCATCTGGGGTGGCGGTGATTTGCACCACGCCGCCCGCCGCGACCGTCTGCGTGATGGCAAACTGCTGCAAGATGGCGGTGGCCGTCTGCTGGTTGGGCAGCAGGGTGGCGGCCTGGGCCACTTCCACATCGGTTTCTTCCAGCCCGCCGCCCTGTCCCTCGCCCAGGACAAACGGCGTGAGCTGAACGGTGGTGGCGGTGGGGCCTGTGGGCGAGGCCAGCACATTGAAGTTCGCCGCCGCACCCGAGCCCGTGGGGATGCCCGCGATGCCTACGCTGGCCGGAGGGGTGTTGGTGGCCGTGGGCTGGGCGGTCAGCGTTTGCGCGATGCCTGCCTGAATGGTGGCATCCAGGTTCGGTGTTTCAGAGGGGGTTTGCGTTACAGTGGCCGTGCTGGTGGCCGTCGCTGTGGCGGTGGGGCTGGGCGTCACCGTAAAGTAGGCGTGTTGGTGGGTGTGAGCGTGGGGGTGAGGCTGGGTGTGGCAGTGGCGCTGGGCGTGGGGCTGCTGCCAAAGACCTCCTGCGTGGGCGCACAGCAATCGAAAAGTCCTCTGTGGCTTCCTGGGTGGTTGCTTGCAGTCCACCGCCCTGACCGCTGAAGTCGGGCGTCCAGGTGGCGGTGGC
>JAAUUD010000256.1 GCA_012031655.1 Anaerolineae bacterium
CGCTCTACCGGCAGCAGGCCGACCTGTTCGGCCCGGTGCACCCAGCAGACCCAGCCCGGGCTGCCCAACTGGGCATCCCCCCGGCGGCAGAACGCGTCTATGCGCCGCTGGGCGCCGGGAACCATGTGGATCATCGGCTGGTGCGGGAACTGGCGCTGGCCCAGCATGGGCGGGCGCGCTTTGGTTTTATGAGGAATATCCGTATAGCGCACCCGGCGGCGAGGCATTGCGCCACCAGGGAGACAACCCCGCGCAGCAAGCCGGGGCAGCCGCCGTCGAGGGTGCCCGGCAAAGCCTGGGTTTACCCCTCCGCCCGCAGGTGATCTCGCTGAGCGAAGCAGACCTGGCGGCCCGCGTGCGGGCGGTGGCCTGCTATGCTTCTCAGTTAAGCACCTTCTGGCCCGATGCAGCCACCATGGAACAGAGCATGCGGCGCTATGCTCGGGGCATCCAGGCCCCAGCCGCCGAACGGTATTGGGTGGTTTAACGAAACTAAGGGAGAAAAGAGCTTTTATGAGCCAGGATAAGTTGCAGCAAGCCCTGGAACTGGTCACCCAGTTGACCAACCACGTAGACACCGCCGGTCAGCCTCGCCTGGCTACGTTGCGAGCCCTCTTGGAGCAGGCACGCCAGGCGGGCGAAGGGGCCGAAGCCCAGGCGGTCCGCGCCCAGCTAGACGAGGTCATCACCGAAAACGTCAGCTTCACTTCCGTGATGGTCCACGAGATTCGCAAACCCATGACCGCAATGCGCGGCTGGGTGGATATGCTCTCCAAGAACCACCTGGGGCCGCTCAATGATATGCAAAGCCAGGCGGCGCAAACCATCCGTAACAACGTCTTAAGCATGGAGCAATTGGTTTCGGACATCAGCGACCTGGCCAAGATGCGCTCCGGGCGGATGCAGCCCAGCCTTAAAATGGAGATGTTCAAGAACATCGCGATGGCACTGGAAAAAGACCTGCCCGAAGAAGCCAGCGCGCGGAGTGTCTCGCTGACATTTGAAGTGCCCAGCGGCCTGCCGCTGCTGAACACCGATAGCGCGCGTGTGGAGCAAGCCCTGCGCAAGCTCATCCAGAATGCCATCCGCTATACCCCGGAAGAGACCGGCCAGGTGACGGTCCAGGCCGAAGGGTTGGGCGACCGCCTGAAGGTCACCGTGAAGGACAATGGCGTTGGCATTTCAGAGGCGGACCAGCAACGCCTGGGCGAGCTGTTCTTCCGTGGCGATAACGAGTTGGTGACGCAAACCAAGGGCTATGGGATGGGCGTGCCTATTGCGCAGCACTGTATGCAACTGGTGGGCGGCGAGCTGGGCTGGCAGAGCACGGAAGGGGTGGGGAGTCAGTTCTGGATCATACTTCCGGCGCTTAGCTAGGCTTTACAGCTTGGCCTGTTTGTGCTATATTGCGCGGCAGTTCAGACATGATCAGGTTCAATCGCCCTCTGGGGCGGTTATTTTTATTTATGGTAGGGAAAACCAACCATGGCAGATGATCGCTACTACCTCACTCCCGAAGGGTTGGAGAAAGTCGAGCGGGAACTCCACTTTCTGCGGACCGTCCGGCGCCAAGAGGTGGCCCAGCGCTTGCACAATGCCCTGGCCGAAGGGGGCGAGCTGGGCGAAGATGCAGAGTATGAAGACGCCAAAAACGAGCAAGCCTTCGTCGAAGGGGAAATCGCCCGCCTGGAGATTTTGCTGAGTAACGTGACGCTCATCTCGGAGGACCACCCCAAAGACCGTGTGGGCCTGGGGAGTTGGGTCACCCTGCGGGAAGAGGGGACCACCTTTGATGAAGAATATCATATTGTGGGCGAGGAAGAAGCCGACCCCACGCAGGGCAAAATCTCCTACAAAAGCCCGCTAGGGGTTGCCCTGATGGGCCACAAGGTTGGCGAGCGGGTGATGGTGATGGCGCCAGATGGTGAAATCCCCTTTACGATTGTCGCAATTGGCTAGGTGGCCTGCGGGTCCTCTAAATCCTAACAACTCCTGCACAAAACGATGGGGTGGGCCGCCGCCTGGTTTAGCGCAAGCCATCCGGCTATGTTAGACTAACAGGTCTAAAGATTGGGCGCGCCCAAGCGGAGGGGACTGATGGCCAACCTGGATTACCGTGTGGTGCTGGATAGCTTGCAGGCCGGGATGCTGGTTTTTGACGCCAAAGACCATCTCTTGCTGGCGAACACCGCAGCGGAGACTATCCTGGGGCCTAACCTCATCCTGGTGCGTTCGGATGGCTGGTCCGCCTTTGCTATGCTCTACGACGCCAGCAGCCTGGCCAAGACCAACCAGACCACCGCTGGCCAGCTCCGCGCCCGCGCCCAGCGCCAGGGGACACCCGTGCGCTTTCAGATGTTGTTGGGTGGGCAATATGCGCCTTGCTCGCTCTCGGTGGTGCGCGAGGACGACCACAGCAAAGAAGCCAACACCGTGGTGATGATCGAGCAGCCCGATTGGAGCGCGCTCACAGAGCTGATGAGCACCTTCCGGGCCGAGGCGCGCACGGCCATCGTGAGCACCAGCGGCCATGCCGAGTTCATCAAGCGCTTGCTCACCACGCCGCCGCTGCGCGTGAGCGAAGAAGAACTCCGCAAGCGCGCTGTGCAGATGATCGGCGTGATTGCAACGGACATGTATCATCTGCAACTGCTGATGGACATGCTGCACCGCCTGGAGATCATCCGCATTGGCGCTTGGCAGAGATCATCCAGAACACGCGCCGCAAGCTGCACGCGCTCGATTTTGTGGAAGACTTTGTTGAAAGCCTGGGCGAGCGCCCGCTCATCCGCCCCGGCGAAGAGATCAGCCCCTACCGCGACCGCCTGACTATCGATGTGGACGAAGGGTTGTATCTGATGGCCCCGCGCGAGTTCCTGAACAACATCTTCCACGACCTGCTGCGTAACGCCTTTATGTACAGCGAACCGGGCACACCCGTCATCATCCGGGGGGTCTCGGCTTCGCAGGGGCGCCATGTGGAATTTTCGATCATCGACCAGGGCTACGGCATCCGCGCCAAGGAAACCGACCGCATCTTCGAGCCGTTCTCGCGGGCGCGCCAGCCGCAGGTTTTGCGCGCAACGGGCTATGGCCTTAGCCTGTACCTGGTCAAATCTGAGATCGAAGCGCTGGGGGGGCGCATCTGGTTCGAGAGCGAAGAAGGCGTGGGCGCCACCTTCAGCTTCAAGCTCCCTGCCTATGTCAAAGAAGGCAACGAACAGGCCCGCGTTTGACAGGCGCAGGCGGGCGCGCTAAGCTCTACCTAGAATTTCCATCAACTGAAGAGCAACCAGGGGAGCTTGTGCAAGCAGGCTGAGAGGATGCGTAGCGCCGCATCGACCCTTGACCTGACCAGATAATGCTGGCGTAGGGAGGTCTCCACTGGCTAGAGCCTGTCAGCCATCGCTACGCAGCGGTGGCTGTTTTCGTTTCCTGGCGGGCGCGCTTTCGGTGATGGTTGAGATGAACTTTAAGGAGCAAGAACATGCATTTCGCTCGATTTTGCCTGCTGGTTGCGATAATGAGTTGGGTTGTGCTGGGGGTAGGGAGCCTGGGTCGGCCTGCTCAGGCCCAGGATGATACGGTGGTGTTGCTGACCCACGATAGCTTCAACATCAGCGTAAGCAGTGCTGGCGGCTTTTGAAGAAGAAAGCGGCCTGCGCGTGGAAATCCTGCCGCTGGGGGATGCCGGTAGCCTGGTCAATCAGGCTATCCTCAGCCGGGCGAACCCGCTGGGGGATGTGCTCTTCGGGGTGGATAACACCTTTTTAGGGCGCGCGCTGGAAAACGACCTCTTCGAGCCATACACCTCGCCTGCGCTGGAAGCCGTGCCGGAGGAACTGCGTCTGGACCCGGAAAACCGCGTGGCGCCCATTGCCTTTGGCGACGTATGCGTGAACTACGACCTGGAATACCTGGCAGAAAACGACCTGCCCGCGCCGGATAGCCTGGAAGCCCTCACGGATGAGGTCTATCGTGGCCTGCTGGTGGTGCAAAACCCGGCTGCCTCTTCGCCCGGGCTGGCCTTTTTGATGGCCACTGTCGCCGCCTTTGGCGAAGAAGGCGACTACACCTACCTGGACTATTGGGCCGACCTGCGCGACAACGAAGTGCTGGTGGTAGATGGCTGGGAAAGCGCCTACTACACCGAGTTTACACGCTACGGCGGGGCATATCCCCTGGTGATCAGCTACGCCAGCAGCCCCCCGGCGGAGATCATTTTTGCGGAAGCGCCCCTGGATGAAGCGCCCACCGCCGCGCTGGTGGCGGGCGGAACCTGCTTCCGGCAGATTGAGTTCGCCGGGGTGCTGGCCAATGCCCAGAATCCGGAAGGCGCCCAGCAGTTGATCGACTTTATGCTGAGCGAACCCTTCCAGACGGACCTGCCGCTGCAAATGTTCGTTTTCCCGGTGCTGTCTGAGGTCGAATTGCCGGAGGTATTCGTGGAATACGCGCAGGTGGCGGAAAGCCCTGCAACCCTGCCTTTCGAGGAGATCAACGACCAGCGCGAGGAATGGATTGAGGCTTGGACGGATGTGGTGCTGCGTTGATGCGCCGCCTGTTGGGGGCCGCCTTGCTGAGCGCGCCCCTGTTCTTTCTGGCAGTGTTCTACCTGTTCCCGTTGCTGGCTATCCTGGAGTTTAGCCTGGTGGAAGAGGGGCGCCTGGCCCTGGCGCCCTTCCGCGAGCTGACCGCGAAACCCTACTACCGCGAGACACTCTGGTTCACCACCTGGCAGGCGGCCCTTTCGACCCTGCTCACGCTGGCGCTGGCCATCCCGGGGGCGCAGGTCTTTGCGCGCTATCGCTTTCCTGGCAAGGCGGTTGGGCTGGCGTTGGCAACTGTGCCCTTTGTCTTGCCGACTGTGGTGGTGGCTACTGCTTTTACTGCGCTGGTGGGGCCAAATGGTGCGCTCAACCGTTGGCTGATGGACCTGCTGGCACTCGACGCGCCACCTATCCGCCTGCAACGCACCCTGGAACTGATCCTGCTGGCGCACGTGTTTTACAACTATGCGGTCGCTTTGCGGATCATCAGTAGTTTTTGGGCCAACCAGGGCACCCGCTTGCAGGAGGCCGCCGCTGTGCTGGGGGCAAGCCCCTGGGGCGTGTTCTGGCGGGTGACGCTCCCGGCCCTGCTGCCCGCGATTGCGGCGGCAGGGTCGCTGGTCTTCATTTTTGCTTCACCAGCTTTGGGGTGGTGTTGCTACTGGGGGGGCCGCGCTACGCCACCCTGGAGGTCGAGATTTACCGCCAGAGCACCGCGCTATTTTGACCTGCCGATTGCGGCGGCGCTGGGCGCTGGTGCAACTGGCTGCCACCCCTGGTGATGATGGTCATCTACACGGGTGTTCAGCGGCGGGCAGCGCGTCCTCGGCTGGC
>JAAUUD010000257.1 GCA_012031655.1 Anaerolineae bacterium
GTGGATGTGCTGTTCACCACAGAAGATGAACTGCCGCTGGCAAGCGCTGGTAAGCAGGGCATGGCAGCATATCAGCACCTCTTTGACCTGGGCGTGTCGTTGGTGGTTACCAAGCAGGCGGAGCGCGGCTGTGCCATCGTCACATCGGGTCGCCATTTGTCTGCTGCTGCCTACCCATCCGCTGTGAGCGACACCCTCGGCGCGGGGGATTGTTTGGCGCGGCGTTTACGCTGGCTGGCGCTGGCGTTGGCGGCAGCCTGGTTGCCCGGCGCCCGCACCGTCGATGATGCCTTCATCACCTTTCGCTACAGCCGCAACCTGGTGGAGGGCGCGGGCTTTGTTTATAACCCGGGCGAGCGTGTTCTGGGCACCACCACCCCGCTTTACGCCAGCCTGATGGCGGCGTTGGGTGGCCTGCTGGGGGAGGACTATCCGCGCTATGCCCTGGCGGTTAATGGGCTGGCCAATGCGGGGAGCGCGGCGTTGTTGTTCCTCATCGCCTGGCGACTCAGCCAGCACCTGGCCCTGGCGGTTTGGAGTGGGCTACTTTGGGCGATTACCCCCTTTAGTGTGACCTTTGCGATTGGCGGCATGGAAACCAGCGTGCATAGCTTCTTTATGCTGGCCGCCTGGTATGCCTATTTGCTGGGGCGCCCCGTGGGGGTGGGGGTAGCCTGCGCGCTGGGCGTGCTCACGCGCCCGGATGCGCTCATCTGGGCGGGGCCGTTATTGCTGCACCAGCTGTGGACGCACTGGCGCGAGCGACCCGGCCACCCCTGGCTGGCCCGCTTGCCCTGGCGGACCTGGGGCGTTGGATTGGCGCTCTACCTGCCCTGGTTTTGCTTCGCCTGGGCCTACTTTGGCAACCCCTTGCCGCAAACCGTTGGTGCGAAGGCGGTGGTTTACCAGCTGGATGATCTCCAGGCCTTTATCCGCCTGATTCAGCACTACGCCACCCCTTTTCACGAGCATCTGACTTTCGGCATCCCAGGGATTGCGGTGGGGGTGTTTGTTTTTCCGGCGCTGGCGGTGCTGGGCATCCGGGCCGGAACCCTGCTGGAGCCGCGCGCCCTGCCGATGCTGCTTTACCCCTGGCTTTATCTGGTGGTCTTTGCGGCGGCCAACCCGTTGATCTTCCGCTGGTACCTCACCCCGCCGTTGCCCGCCTATTTTTGAGCATTGGCCTGGGGCTGGCCGCGTTGCTCGCGCTGGTTCCGGTGCGGCGGTGGGCGGTGGGTGGCACGGCCTTTGCCATCACGCTCTCGCTTTTGATGACACTCAACGCCTGGGAGTTGCGACCCGCGCACGGCCCGCGCACCCCTGCGCCACAGATGGCTTTTCATGCGCTGGAACTCAACTATGCCGAGGTGGGGCGCTGGCTGCGGTCAGAGCAGGGTGTTTCGGACGCAACCTGGGTCGCTGCCGGGGATATTGGCGCGCTGGGCTTCTACTCGCGCGCGCGCATTTTTGATACGATCGGTCTGGTAACCGAGGGCACAGCGCCCTACTACGAAGATCAAGCGGCGGTGCGGGCCATCACAGCGCCAGGCGCCAACTACGCCATCCCGCCGGACCTGGTGCTGGACGCTGCCCCGGCCTATGTGGTGGTGATGCAGGATTTTGTGCGGCTGGGCCTGGCCCAGGATGACCGTTTTCTGGCGCAGTACGCGCTGATCCGCCGCATTCCAACGGATTACTACGGCGGCGCGATGCTGGTCTACGAACGGCGCCAACCTGCCACCGCCCGCCAATAGATGCAAGGGAAAGGTACAAGCAACCGCTATGAGCGATCTACCTCCGAATCGAATGCCGACCCTGGGGGATGAAGGCGACGGCCCACCCGTTTTGCCGCCCAGCCGCCCTCCCCAGCCCCAGCGGCCCATTGCTGCGCCGCCTCCGCCCAGCTCCGGGCGCCAGCGGGGGAAGCTCGCCGTTCTGGATCATCACTGCCATGACGGTTGGCTTTTTGCTGCCCTGTTTGCCTGTGGGCTGCTGTTTTTTGCCGGGCTGCTGAGCCTGGGCGTGTTTGCTGCTGGGCTGGGGCTGGAGGACCAGGCGAGCGGCCCCGGGGTGGGCCTCATCCAGCTGGATGGCGTCATCTTTCAGGGGGAAGGCATTGGCGCTGCTACGGAGCGGGTGACCCGCGATATTGAATGGATGGAAGAAAACGATGATGTGGAAGCAATCGTCATCGAGGCCAACAGCCCCGGTGGCGGTGTGAACGCCAGCGACCTCATCTGGAATCGGTTGGCCCAGGTGGAAAAGCCGGTGTACGTGTCCATCAATGGCCTGTGCGCCTCTGGGTGCTATTACATCATCATGGGCGCCACGCCAGACCAGATTTACGCCACACCCAATAGCCTGATCGGCAGCATTGGCGTCATTAGCACCTTTTTCAACGCCCAGGAATTGCTGGATGAAATCGGCGTGGAGGTGCAGGTCGTCGTCACGGGCGATTCTAAGGACTTTGGGAGCTTCTTCCGGCCCCTGACGGAAGAAGAACAAGCCTTCTGGCGCGAGCAGATCAACTACGCGCTGGATAACTTCATCACGCGCATTGCTGGCGGGCGCGCCAACCACCTCACGGAAGCCGAAATCCGCGCACTGGCGAACGGGCGCGTCTGGTATGCGAGCGTGGCACTGGACCTGGGCCTGATTGATGGGCTGCTTTATCCCGAAGATGTGCTGGACCTGGCCGCGCAGGATGCCGGGCTGGGCAGCAACTACCGCGTGATTGAGTCGCCCTTTGTGCCGACCGTGCTGGACCTCTTTCTGGCTTCGGATGTGCCGAGCGGCCTGGCGGAGTTCGATGGCACGGTTAGCGTAGAGGTGCCCCAGGCGCAGGATTGGGTTGATGCACTGCAACAGCCCGAGTTGCAATATCGCTACCTGGGGCCGTATAGTGGAGCGCAGAACGACTAGCGGAGGGCAAGCAATGACGGATCCCTGGGCGGGTGTCCCGACGGTTGAACTGCGGACGACAAGCTTGAAATCCTGGTGGCGCGGGATTTTGGCCCGCGCATCCTCAGCATTCGGCGGCTGGGTGGCGAAAATTTGTTGGCGGCGGTGCCCCAGAAGCAAATCGACACCGCCTATGGGCCGTTCTATTTGCGTGGGGGGCATCGCCTGTGGCATGCCCCAGAAGCCATGCCGCGCAGCTACGTCCCAGACAACACCCCCCCAGAGATCAAACGCACCGAGGAGCACAGCCTGCACTGCATTGGGTCGGTGGAAGGCCCCACCCAGATCCAGAAAGATATCCAGATCACGCTACGCGAGGACTCGGTGCGGCTGGAACATAGCCTGACCAACCATGGCAACTGGCCAGTCGAGCTGGCGCCCTGGGCCATCACGATGCTCAAGCCGGGCGGGATTGCGGTTTTTCCCGAAACCAGCCGCCGCACGGATCCGCATGGGCTGTTGCCAAACCGGGCACTGGTCTTGTGGAGCTATACCCGGCTCAGTGACCCGCGCCTGATTTTTGATGAAGGCGTGATTCGGGTGGATGCAGATGCCGCCATCGCGGAGCCGCTTAAGTTTGGCTATGCCAATACGGCAGGTTGGCAAGCGTACTTCCGCCCCGACCTGCGCACTTGGTTTATCAAAGCCTGCGATTATCAATATAGCGCCACCTACCCTGATATGGGGTCCTCGGCGGAGTGTTACTGTTGCGGGGCTTTCATCGAGCTGGAATCGCTGGGGCCGCTGGTCCACCTGGAACCAGGCAAACGCATCACGCACACGGAGGTCTGGTACGTGTGGGGCGATATGGGGTTTGACGACCTGGGCCGTCTCGTTTAGCCCTGCGGCGCCAGGTTGCTGAGTTCGATCAGGTTGCCATCGGGGTCGCGCAGGTAGATGGACCGCAGAGGCGCCTGGGCACCGGTGCGCGGCACCGGCCCCAACTCCACCGGGACCTGCAGGGCGGCCAGGTGTTCCAAAACCGCTTCCAGCGGGGTGCTCACTACAAAGCACAAGTCGGCGGAGCCAGGTTGCGGGGTGGCAGCTTTGGGCTCAAACTCCTGCCCGGCCACGTGCAGGTTGATCTTGTGTGGGCCAAAGTGCAGGGCGTGCCGCCCTTCTCCGAAAAGTTCTGCCCGCATCCCCAGCACACGCGTATAAAAATGACGCTGGCCTCCAGATGACGTACGGTGAGTACCAATGGTCCAGCCGTTCGATCCTGATCAACGGAGGCCCTCGGTTTCCGCCAACACCACCCGGCGCCCATCCGGGTCCGGCACGGTCACGCTCTTGTTTTGCCAGTAGGGGTTATCCGGGGGCACGGGGCGGTAGCCCATCGCGCCCAGTTTGACCACCAACCGCCCGATCGCCTCCCGGTTGGGGATGTACAGCACCAGTAAATCGTCGGTGTGCGGCGGGGGCAGGGGGGCGTCTGCTTCCTTTTCGGTGAATTCCAGATGGTAACCCATCCCGGGTAAGCCAATGATCACGCCAGAATAGCCACCGTGACTCTGAAACCCACCCAGCTCTGGCAAGCCCAATCCTACACAGTAAAAGCGCCGGATTGCGCTCAGGTTGCGGGTGGGGCGGGCCAGGCGCACCTGGACGACGGGCAGCCGTTCTGGCCATGTGCTTGCTTGCGTCATTCAGCGCTGTCCTTCGCTTGCCGGTCTGATCACGGAATGCAAGTCCGCGTTGCTTGCCCTTAACTATAGCCTCAGGGGGAGGGGGAACGCCAATGCAGCGCCTTTATTCCTGGCCTGGTGGGGCGGGCAAGCCCAGAAAGGCCAGCGCAGCCACCAGGGGGAGCGCCCCCACCGCCGTAAGCGCTTCTTGCAGCCCGATTGCATCCGCCAGCGGGCCAATAGCCAGGTTCGCGATGCCCCCCGCAAAGAAGGTCAGGCCAAAGGCATAGCCGCTGGCCCCGCTGGCCCCGCCGGGCAGCACCTCCTGGCCAATCAGCAGGATGATGGGCAGCGAGATGTTGATGGCCAGCCCCAGCAGCACGCTGACGATGACCAGCGCCACCCCCTTCGGAGCGCAAGAGCAGGAAGCTGAGCGGCGAAGCCAGCGCCAGCGAGAAAAAAGCCAGCCCACGGCGCGGCAAGAGGTCCGAGAGCCAACCGCCAGAAAAGCTGCCAATGGCCGCAAAGAGCAGAAAAATCGCGGTGAACAGGCCCGAATACGTCAGGTTATCCCCTGTGGATTGGTAGTATTGGGGCAGATAGGTGCCATAGCCAGCCCGCACCACCTCGCGCGTGAAGCTGGCCACCACATAGGCCACCAGCACCAGAAACACCGTCCGCGAGCCCGTTTGCAGGAGCTGCCGCCCGGTGCGCGTTGGTGTGTTGCGCAGGTCGCTCAAAAAAGGGCGGAGCTGCCCCACCATCGCGGGTGTGAGCAGGAAGATCGGGATGGCCAGG
>JAAUUD010000258.1 GCA_012031655.1 Anaerolineae bacterium
CCGGGGGGCCATCGTTTCGCAGGACGATCCCGGCTGACTGGGCGGCTTTGAGGGTTTTTTTGAGTGTAGTGTTGGTGGATGCGCCGTGCTCGGGCGAGGGCTTGTGGCGGGCGGCGAGCCGGGAGGGGGCGTGCTGATTTCGGGCTTTCGCAGATTGCGCATTGCGCCGCGCGGCAGTCCCGCATCTTGCGGCAAGCGCTTCCGTTGGTGCGTCCGGGGGGGCGGCTGATTTATACGACCTGTACCTGGGCCGAGGAAGAAAACGAGCATCAGGTGGCCCAGTTCGATATGGATGGAGCGCGGGCTGCGGGTCCCGTTGATGGACATGATGCGCTCCACGCGATTGCGGACGGCCTGTTCGGCCTCGGCGAAAGTCGGGTGGTTGGGATCGACCTTGCCGGCCTGGCCCAGCGGCACCTCGCGCGCCAGGTAGTCCGAGACGACCGGCGGCACGACGAAGTAGCCGTCCGCCAGGCCCTGCATGAGCGCGCTTGCGCCCAGGCGGTTGGCGCCGTGGACGCTCACGCAGGCCACTTCGCCCGCTGCATAGAGGCCCGGAATGATGGTGCCATCGGGGGCAGCCAGCACTTCGGAGTCGATGTTGGTGGGGACGCCGCCCATCGCATAGTGGGCGGTTGGTTGGATGGGCATGGGCTCCTTGACCGGGTCCACGCCCAGGTAAGTCCGGCAGAAGTCCAGGATATCCGGCAGTTTGCTCTCAATGTACTGCGCGTCAATCCGGCGCGCTTCCCCGGCTTCGGCCAGGTAGCGGTTTACGGTGGCGGGCGTCACATCCAGGTAGACGTAGTTTTTGCCGCCGATGCCGCGCTTCTCGCGCACTTCCAGGTAGATGCTCCGGCTGACCACATCGCGGCTGGCCAGGTCCTTGATGGTGGGGGCGTAGCGCTCCATAAAGCGTTCGCCACGGTCGTTGATCAGCACGCCGCCTTCGCCGCGCACCCCTTCCGTGATCAGAATGCCCATCTTGTAGATGCCGGTGGGGTGGAATTGGTAGAACTCCATGTCCTCGAGCGGCAGGCCGCGCCGCCAGAAGATGGCCGGGCCATCGCCCGTTAAGCTATGCGCATTGGAGGTAGTCTGCCAGCAGCGCCCCCAACCGCCCGTCGCAAAGCAGATCGCTTTGCTATGGAAGATGTGTAGCTCGCCCGTGTCGATCTCGTAGGCCACCACGCCCACCGCCTGGCCCTGGTTAAGGATCAGGTCCACCACGTGGAACTCATCGAAGAAGGTCACGTGCTCCTTGATGCAGTTCTGGTAGAGGGTTTGCAGGATCATGTGCCCGGTGCGGTCTGCGGAATGGCAGGCGCGGCGCACGGGCTGCTTGGTTTCGTTGTTGGTGTGGCCGCCAAAGCGCCGCTGGCTGATGCGCCCTCTGGCGTGCGGTCGAAGGGCAGGCCCATGTGTTCCAGCTCAATCACCGCATCAATGGCGTCCCGCGCCAGCACTTCGGCAGCGTTCTGATCAGTCAGGTAGTCGCCGCCCTTCACCGTATCGAAGGCGTGCCACTCCCAGTGATCTTCCTCCAGGTTGCCCAGCGCGGCGCCAATGCCGCCTGCGCGGTCCCGGTATGGCTGCGCGTGGGGTACAGTTTGCTGATCACCGCGGTTTTGACGCCACGACTGGCATAGAGGGCGGCCATCAGGCCCGCACCGCCTGCGCCCACCACGATTGCATCAAACTTGTGTATGGTTGCCATGCGTGTTCCTCACCTTTAAAGCTTCCGCTAAACCTTTGATAATGACGGCGCGGCTAGCGTGCCGCGATGGTCTCGATGAGCATGGCATAAGCGGTTTCTTCCACCCCCGCCAGCAACGCCGCTGACCCCAGGATGATCAGCGCACCCGCGCCAAAGACGATCATCCAGTTAGCGGCTCGGTTGATCACTTTGTTGTGGATGTAGTCGTTGGCGATGAGGTACAGCCCATAAAAGCCATGCAGCACCACCAGCCCCAGCAAGGCGCCATCGTACAAACGCCAGACTGCCACGCCAGCCACCAGGTAATCCCAGCGCTTGCCCACGAACTCAACCGCCTTGCCGGATTCGTTCACCATATCCGTGCCCACGATAGGGGCGCCCGCTACGGTCATGTCGAACACGCCCTGGATGATGTGCACCATGGCCAGGTGCCCAAAGACCAGCGGCAAAATCAGGATGCCGGAGATGCGCATAAACTTCCAGAACCACACATCCACCGAACTTGCACGGCGCAGACGTTGTTTGCGGGTGCTCAGGCTCTCGCCGCTCAGCAAAGCTACCAGCAGGCTCAGGCCCACCGCCACCACCACAATCACGATGAAGCCCAGCGCAAATTGCAGTTGCTCTTGCAGGACCTCGTTAACGGGCATGACTTCTGGGTCACGGTCGTAGAAGTGCAGCACATGGTCAAACATCAACGCGAAGGTCGGCACCAGGATCAACCCGACAATCCCGAAAACAGCCAGCGCTGCGCGTTGCTGCAAATGCCAGAGCTTGGGGCGCCAATCCAGAATGACGATGCGTACGCCGTTAATCGCGTGGTAAACCACCGCCGCCACCAGGCCAAACTCGCCCACAGTGAACAGGGGGCTTTGATAGGCTGCAATCGCTTTGGCGTACAGCTCTGGGTAAAAAGCCGCCCAGGAGGTATCCACGACGTGCAAAATCAAAAAGATGACCACACCCAGACCAGAAGCCCGATGCAGAACCCAGCTCCATTGACCGATCTTACCGCGATAACGTAACGTTTCAGTAATCGTTGCAACAATAGTAGCCATAGGTGGCGTTATTCCTCCGCAGTGCAATAAGCTTGAGGCTGCGTAATTGTATAGGGGTGGCGCAGACGCTTATAACCTAGTTACCAAAATTATACCACCCGCCATGCCCCCGGCAAAAGACCTTGCCGCCATTGGAATCATGCTACAATGCAGCCTATGAACCGAAACCTGCGCTTTCTGTGGTGGTTGGTTGTGGTGGGGATGGTGGCCCCCTGGGGGTCCGCTCATGCACAACCCAATATCCCCGCGCCGCACCTGGGCTACGGCATCCACCTGGACCCCAATGTGCCGGTCGATCCCGCCCTGGTCGATGTGTTGGGCATGGACTGGGTCAAGCTCTATGCCGATGGCCAGATTCCTCAGTTCCCAAACAAACGTATTCTGTTTCGGGAGGACATGCGCTGGCGTGAAGACCTGGGCAGCGTGGAGCAGCATTTTGCCAGCCGCGCCGCCCAACTCTGGAGCCAGGGCGTCGATGCCATCGAGGTCCATAACGAGCCGAATCTGTGGATCGAATGGGAACCGCGCCTGCCCAATGCCCGCGAGTACACGCAAATCCTGTGTGCCGCCTATCGGGGCATCAAGTCCACCGTCCCCAATATGATCGTCGTTTCGGGGGGGCTGGCCCCCACCGTCACCACGCCAGATTTACGTGCCATCACCGATGTTGATTTTGCGCGTGATATGCTGGCTGCTGGGGCGGGGAACTGCTTTGATGCCTTTGGCTACCACCCCTATGGGTTTAATGCCCCACCAGAAGCCGCGCCTTCTATTGGGGTGCTCAACTTCCGGCGCGCCGAGTTGATCCACGCGACCTTGCAGGAGGCCGGCATCTTTGGCAAGCAAATCTGGCTAACGGAATTCGGCTGGCTGCGCGACCCCGCCGAAGATGGCGTGGCTTGCAGCGATGCGGACCCCGAATTTGCCGGGTTTGGCTGGATGCGCGTAGACAGCAACACCCAGGCGGATTTTCTGGTGCGCGCCTTTGGCTATGCCGACCGCAACTGGGAGTGGGCCGGACCGATGTTCCTGTGGAACCTCAACTTTTCTATGCGGGCGGACGACATTTCGCTGGCCGCGTGCAGTCATCAGCGCTGGTTTGGCTTGCTGCGCCGTGATGGTTCCGCCACGCTGGCCCTGGAGCGCGTTGCCGCCATGCCCAAGCGCTACGCCCAATATCTGCCCACGCTGACCATCTATGCGGACGAGATGACGCTGGAAACCACGCCTTTTTGCGCAGGTCGGCAACAGGTCGGGAGTTTTCAGGTGGCCAATACTGGCTATCCGGGCAGCTTTAGCGCGCAAATTCAGCCAGCGAGCGCGCCCTTTGGCCCGCGCGTGGAAGTAACTCCCGCGCAGGTGCAAAGTGGTGGCGCGGTGGCTGTGTTTGTGGATACCTCCGGCCTTGAAAGTGGCCTCTATCTGCTGTATATCAATGTGCGGGCCTCAATCGGGGGGCAAGACACCCTCCAGAACGTTCGCGGTTTTGTGATCATCCAGGATGGAGACGGGAACACCGGTAATTGCTAGGTGGCGCACATGCAGCAGGGGCAGGTCATCACGATTGGCGTAGCTGGGGGCAGTGCCTCCGGAAAGTCGACGATCGCAGAAGCCATTGTGGAGAATGTAGGGAGCGCCAACCTGGCGCACATCCTGCACGATTGGTACTACAAACCCCTTGAAGAACTGGAGCAGGTCCAGCACCCCAATAACCTGAACTTTGACCACCCCGGCGCGCTGGATACCGGGCTGCTCATCCAGCATTTGCACCAGTTGCGCGCCTGGAAATCCGTCGAAGCCCCGGTTTATGACTTCGTTGCCTTCCAGCGCCTGCCCCAAACCCAACAACTGGACCCCCGCCCGGTGATTTTGGTGGAGGGCATCCTGGTGCTGGCTGAACCCGCCCTGCGCGAACTGCTCGATATCCGCATCTTTGTGGATACACCCGCTGATGTGCGCTTTATCCGCCGCTTGCGGCGCGATACGCAGGAACGCGGGCGGACGGTGGAGTCGGTCATTGAGCAGTATCTGAGCACGGTGCGGCCCATGCACCAGGCTTTTGTGGAACCCAGCAAGCTGCATGCTGATGTGATCATCCCGCAGGGCGGCTATAACCAGGTCGCGATTGATATGGTCGCGGACCGTGTGAAGAGCATCTTGCAGGGTGCTGCCCTGCCACCTAGCCTGTTGGAGCGGGTGTCAGGCGCAGGTTCGGCCTGATGTCCAGGTCCAGGGCGGCTCGTTCCCCGGCCAAAAACCGAAATAACCCGCAGCGGCGATCATCGCCGCATTATCCGTGCACAGGGTGAGCGGCGGCACCCGCACCGGGAGCTGGGTGTGGGCCGCCAGGGCAGCCCGCAACGCCTGGTTAGCGCTCACACCCCCGGCCAGCAGGATTTCCGTGGCGTGGTGCTGCTCCGCTGCCCGGATCGTTTTTCTACCAGCACCTCCACCACAGCGGCCTGAAAGCTGGCAGCGACATCGGCCACGTTGATGTCCTCGCGCAGGCTCTCTGGCTGAAGGCGCTCCGCCTGGCGTGCCCGCTGGCCCTGTTGCGGCGGCTGGACGGCGCGCATCACC
>JAAUUD010000259.1 GCA_012031655.1 Anaerolineae bacterium
AAGTCTGGGCGGTGTAGGTGAGGGGTCGTTGTCGATGTCCGAAATCCCCAGCGCAATCGTCACGGAATTGCCAGCGCACCAGGTCTACATCGTTGGATGGGCGCGATGATGGGGTTGTTATTGGGCGGACGCGGCGCTTGTTGCGTGTTGCGAACCTGCAAGTTCGGCACCACGCGGAATTCCTCTGCCCCGGTCCGTAGCCAGACGTGTAAGCGCAGTTGGTAGTTGCCATCTGCGACGGTGGTGGTGTTCCAGGCACCCAGCACGTTGTTTACTACCACGTTCGTGATGGGCACGGCTGTGATCGGATACCATAGGTTGCTGGGGTTGGGGTCCGGGCCATATTCCAGCGCATATTGGGAAAAGCTGGGATGGCTGGCGCTGCCCGTCACGGCCACAGTACCGCGCAGAACGCTGCCCGCGGGCGGGCTGGTGATGGCAATAGCCGTCGCGGGCAGGGCCGTTGGGTTGATGGCTACGCGGGTAGGAACGGGTAGTGCGGTGGGCGCTTGCACATTCGAAGGGGTGCTGCGCGACCCCAGGCCGATAGTGGGGAGCGGTGTGGGCGTGTTCACCGCCGGGGGCGGGGTATTGGTGTTCTGGGCAACCCCAGGTGGCGTGGGCGAGGGGTCATCCTCACTTTCTCCGGTGCCACAGGCGGCCAACGCCAGCACCCCGATCAGGAGCCAGAGCAATAAACGGGGCAGCGCACGATTCATGGAAAATTAACCTTTCTGCGTTATCTAGCCGCATTGTAGTCAACTCTGGCCGCCGGGACAAGACGGCAGCTTAACGCTTCGCTTACTATCGCGTTGCCGTTGATCTGTCCGACGGAAAATGCTAAACTTACGGTTATGTTGAAGATCCTGATTGTTGACGATGAACAGCCTATACGGGATGCCCTGGGGCGCAAGTTGCGGCGCGAAGGGTTCGAGGTCATCCTGGGTGCCAACGGCCTGGAGGGGCTGCGCGCCTTCCATGGCGAACGCCCGGACCTGGTGATCCTTGATTCTAAAATGCCGGAGATGGATGGGTTAACGGTCTGCCAGCGCATTCGCGAGGTGGCCGATACGCCCATTTTGATGCTCAGTGCGCTGGCGATCACGGAAGAAGATGTGATCGAAGGGCTGAACGCAGGCGCAGACGAATATCTGATCAAGCCAGTTCGCCTGAATGAATTTGTGGCACGGGTGCAGGCCCTGTTGCGGCGTGCCCAGATGCAAACCACCGAAAGCAACAACGGCTACAACGATGGCTATCTGGTCATTGATCCACAGCGCCGCCAGGTGCACGTTAACGGGGTCAAAATTCACCTCACACCGACCGAATTTAAGCTGCTGGTGGTGCTGCTGGAAAACTCCGGGCGTGTGGTGCCCCAGCGCGAATTGCTGGAGCAAGTCTGGGGGCGGGAATATGTAGATGACGTCTACTATCCCCGCGTTTACATCAGTCAGTTGCGCCGCAAGATTGAGCCGGACGCTGCCAACCCAACCTACATCCTCACCGAACATCGCGTCGGGTACCGCTTCGAAAAGCAAGCGGGCCACTAGCCCTGCGGCAGGTCATGCAGCATGCTCACCCCGGTGACACTGGCTCTGGTCCTGGGGGGGGTGACCATCGCCCTGGCGATCTCCTTCCTCATCATCCTCCTGTGGTATGATTCGCGCCGCTTAACCAACCTCTACTTTGCCGGTTTTCTGGTGATGGTAGTGTGTTGGCAGGCAGGTTCAATGCTGGGTCGGGGCAGCGCCCTAACCCTCTTGCAGGGGCCCTTAAACACCCCATCTGAAGTTGGCAATGTGCTGACCAATGAAACCGAACGGACCACTGTTTCCGGCGAAGAGTTCGTGATTATTGGCCTGCGCTTGCTGGAGTTTGGCTTTACCGGGGCAGCACTGGGCCTTTATCTCTATGTCGTGGCCCTCAGCGGCAACCGCAGTGTATTCTTTCAGAGTGTGGCCCTGGTGGCGCTGCTGGCCTTGCTGGCTTTTCATCTGCTGCTCAATTTCTGGTTGGATGCCGAAGCCAGCTACTCGGTGAGCGCAGAAGGGGTATTAAGCTACCAATTTACGCCAACCAGCGCGCTGGTTTTCGGTTCCTTGAACGTGATGACCCTGGTGGTGATCTGGCAGGGCTTCCGCAAAGTACGCCGCGCCGTGATCACCTTCGGGATTATGTTGTTTTGTCTGGGTCAATTGGTGGCCTTGCTTAGCCCGCCCTTGCGCAACCTGGCCATTGGCGAGAACGCCGGAGCAATTGCTGTCCTGGTGATGTCTTTTTCCCTCATTCGCGCCCAGATTATCCAGCCGCTGGTTGGCCAGACGCGCCAGATTGATGTGGCGCGTGATGTGGGCCTGGTGATTGCCAGTCGGCTGCCGCTGGAGAACGTCCTTAAGACGATTGCCAGACAAGCTAACTCGCTGCTGAATGCGGATGGTAGCCTGATCTATCTGCGCGATGAGCGGCAAAGCGGTTTCGTGCTGGAGGCCGAAGATAACCTGCACCCGGACCTGCGAGGTTATCGGCTGCCCCCAGGGGCGGGATTGGTGGGCAAGGTTGCGGCAGAAAAGCGTTCTATTCTGGTCAATGATTATCGGCGGGAGTGGCGCACGGGAATTCCCGATGCTCCTTACGCGGAACAGGCTTTTGGGGCGGTCATCGGCGCGCCATTGATCTTTGACCAGGAAGTGCTGGGGGTGTTGTTGGTCATCGCTGGCCCAGAGAGCCAGCTTTTTGAACCGGAAGACGTTTATTTGCTGGACCTGCTGGCGCCTCAAGCGGCCATTGCCATCATGAATGGGCGCCTGTTTGAGCAGGAACGTGAACTGACCAACGAGGTTGCCACGGCCAAAACGCAGCTTGAAACAGTGCTTTCTAACACAGACAATGTTGTGATTGCTGTGGACGACAAGCTAAACATTGTCTTTGCGAACAAAGCCGCGCGCTTGCTGGTGCTTGAAGAAGCCGTGCGCGATTGGCGCGGCAAGCACTTGCTGAGCCTGGTCCCTCGCGAATACCTGCCCCGCGCCCGCGCCAGTTGGTGCGGGACCTGCGCAAGGACCGCGCCCACCTCTACGAGTTGGTGATTGAGGAAAAAACTTACCTGTGCCACCTCACCCGCATGAAGTCACCAGAACGCGGTTGGGTGGCGGTGCTCAATGATGTAACCAGCCTCAAAGAGCTGGAACGCTTGCAGCACCAGATGATCGAACTGACCACGCACCAGCTCAAGAATCCGCTTCAGGGTGCCATGTTGCACCTCGATGAGCTGGAGGACCTCGGTAGCGGGCGCCTGACGCCCGCGATGCAGGATGATATTCAAATGGTGCGCGATCAGCTCCAGCGCATGCATCATCTGATTCGCAGTACTCTGAACCTGGAGCGTTTGATGAATCGGGATGCCCTCAACCTGGAACAGGTCGATTTTGTGCAGGTGGCGCGCGGGGTGGCGGATGACTTTATAGCACTGGCGCAGGGCAAGGGCTTAACACTGAGCTTTGAGGCAGGGGTAGATAGCGCGTTGGTGCTGGGTGATGTCCAGCAATTGCGTGAGGCGGTGGTGTGCCTGCTGGACAATGCCGTGAAGTATACCCCCAACGCTGGGTGTGTGAATGTGGTGGTGGAGCAGGAAAAGCAGGTTGTTTTGCTTCAGGTTGGCGATACGGGGGTGGCATCCCGCTGGAAGTGCAAAGCCAGATATTTGACCGCTACTTTCGGGCGGAGCAACCTGGCACGGAGCATATTGGCGGCTCTGGGTTGGGGCTGAGCCTGGTTAAAGCAATTATCGAGCACCACCGAGGGCACATCTGGCTCAGCAGTGCACCCGGGCAGGGCGCCATTTTCTATGTATCGTTGCCAGCTTTGTCTAGATATATCGTGGCAGATGTGCCATAATGCCGCCTGTTCTGCTTCGGATAGCGGGTCCTGGTTAAAGCATCGCATGAAAATCTACACAAGAACGGGCGACGAAGGCGAAACAAGTCTCTTTGCAGGTGGGCGCGTGATGAAAGACGATCTGCGCTTGCACGCCTATGGCACGATTGATGAACTGAACGCGGTGCTGGGTTTGGCGATTGCCCTCAAGCCCGATGGCCAGGTTGGAGCCTTGCTTTCGCGTATTCAGTCTGAACTCTTTACGCTGGGGGCAGACCTGGCAACCCCTCTGGACGCCCAGGCGGACTGGGTGCAGCGGGCAGATGCGGCGCTGAGCGCTCAACTAGAACAGGAAATTGATCAATTTGAAGCAGAGCTGCCCGCTCTCAAGAATTTCATCCTGCCAGGCGGGACCCCCGCAGCGGCAGTGCTCCACCAGGCGCGCACTGTCTGCCGCCGTGCCGAGCGTTGGATGGTGGCCATGCGTGCGGACCTCAACCCGCACGCCCTGACCTATGTCAATCGCCTTTCGGATTGGCTCTTTATGCTAGCCAGGCTGGAAAACCTACGCGCTGGGGTTGCTGACGTCATCTGGAAAGTACGTTAAGCCAGATTCGCGTAGTCAATACCCCACTAATAATGCGTCCGATCCGTTTCATCCAAGCTGACTTGCTTGCCTTAGCTGGGCTGGTCGGCTTGTGCGGCTTCTTTTTCTGGCGCCTTCTGACCCCAGTTGATGCAGATCAGATTGTCATCGCCCCCGGTGGCGACTTTGCCGGCCAGTTTTATAACTTCAGCGTTTACCAAGCGAATCGTTTTGCCCAGGGCGACCGCATCCCACTCTGGAATCCTTATAACTTTGGTGGGAGTCCCTTTCTAGCGGATCCACAATGGGCAGTGGCCTATCCTATGCGTTGGCTTAGCCTGGCCTTGTGGAGCGAAAACTGGGATTACCGCGCACTGCAATGGGAATTCATGCTGCATACCTTGCTGGCCAGCTGGACCATGTATGCCCTGGGCCGGGTGCTTTCCGGTCAGGTACTCGGTGGGGTAGTCAGCGCCATCGTGTTTGCTTATGGCCCCTATCTGCAAGGATTTCCGGTGCAGCAGTTGAGCATCTTTTACAGCAGCACGTGGCTTCCGCTGGCTATTCTGGGCATTCACTGGGGTAGCCGGGCTGTGGCCGATTGGCGCGGCTATCTGATCGGTGGGGTGGGAATGGCGCTGGTTTCCTGGGGGGCATCCACAGATTGCGGCCTATAGTGCGTACTTTGCGGCAGCGTATCTGGCGTTTCGCCTGTGGGGCAGGCGGTGCGCGCTTCTGGCTGACTGGGGATTGGAATAGGCATCTTTAGCGGCGTGGGCCTGGGCCTGGCCGGGGTTTTGTTGGTGCCTATGGCGGAGTTCTATGCTCTGAGCACCCGCAGCGAAGACTTTGCTTATCTGGATAAGGGCGCGGGGTACTTCT
>JAAUUD010000260.1 GCA_012031655.1 Anaerolineae bacterium
GCTCCGCCAGATGATGGACGCCGCCCCTGCCAAGGCCCGCGCCTGGCTGGCCCCGCAAGCCTGGCACACCGCCAGCGCCAGCTTTGCCAACCATCACCTGATCCTCGTGGGGCGGCGCCCTGGCCTAGCGCACGGCCTGGCCCGCTGTGCTATACTGGGGCGCATCGGGCAGGCACAGGGGGAACATTCTTAATGACCTTTGTTGAATTCTCGCGCCGCACGTTGGCAGCGGTGCTCATCATTGCGTTGGTGGGTTTGGTGATCATCGGCTTCTGGAACCTGCGCCAGATTTTGCTGATCGGCTTCACCTGCTGGGTGCTCTCGCTGGGCCTGTGGCAGGTCATCCAGCGCCTGGAACGGCGCGGCCTGGGGCGCGGCCCGGCCATCGCGCTGACCTTCAGCGGGCTGCTGCTGATGGTGGGTTTGGTGATCCTGCTGATCCTGCCGCCGCTCGTCGCCCAACTCACGGACCTGGGGCGCGGCTTGCCCGAAGCCGCCGAGAACGCCGTGGCGCGCTACGAACAGTTCTACGAAAACAATTCCGCTGTGCAGAGCTTTCTGCCAGCCTTCACCACCCAGGATTACAACGACCTGCTGGCACCGGACGACGGCCCCGGCGCCAGTGACGACCCGCTGATCGACCCGGCCAGATTCTGGGCAACGCCCTGCCGATTTTGGGCGGGCTGGGCAGCCTGGCGGGCAGCATCCTCAGCAACCTGGCGCTCATCCTGTTCATCACGCTCTACATGGTGCTGGACCCCCACGCCTACTATCGGGGGATCATTGCGCTGGTGCCGCGCAGCCGCGAAGGCCGCGCCCTGGAGATCATCAACGAGGTGCGCCGCACCGTGCTGGCCTGGATGAACGCGCTGCTGATCTCCATTAGCGCGATGGGCAGCATGGTGACGGTGGCCATGCTGGTCATCGGCGTGCCCAACGCACTGGCGCTGGGCCTCATCGCCGGGCTAAGCAGCTTTGTGCCCTACATCGGCTACTACATCGCCCTCTTGCCGATTGCCATTTTTGCGGCGGCAGGCGAACCCTGGCAGTTTGTGGCGGCGGTGGTCTGCTATGTGCTGGCGGGCGAGATCGAGTCCAAAATCATCACGCCCAATGTGGTGCAAAACGAGCTGAGCCTGCCTGCCGGGCTGATCATGCTCTTTCAGCTCATCGCCGCCACATACCTGGGCTTCTTCGGGATTGTGCTGGCCGTGCCCCTCCTGGCGATTCTGGTGGCGCTGGTGCGCGAGGTCTACGTGCACGACACGCTCAAGAAGCGCGACCGCGTGCCCCACATCCGCGAAGACGAACAAGGCACCCTGCACTTGGTCTACCCAGAAGGCACCGAGGGCGCAACTTCGCCCACAGCGACCCCAAACGCCTGCGTGACGACCTAAAAAGCAGTGGAACCATACTCCGCCCTCGGCGGACCTCGCACAATCGGTGCCGCTGCATTTCAGGGAGGTCTTGGCAGGTGGTCTACAATCCGACGATAAGCTGGGCAAAAAACATGGCCATGAACACGAATACCCTTCAACAACTTCTGGACATCAGCCGCCGCATGGCAGAAACGCGCGACCTGGTGCCCCTGCTGAATTATGCGATGGGCGTGGCGCTGGAACTGGTGGCCGCCGAACGGGGCTACCTGGTGATGGTGGAAGAAGATGGCGGCCTGGATTTTCGGGTGCGGCTGGACCGCGACGGCAACCTCATCGAACACCCGGCAGAGCAGATCAGCTTCAGCATCCTGAACAAGGTGCTCCACACCCTGGAACCCCAACTGATCCAGGATGCGATGGTGGACCCCAACCTGGGCGGGCCGCCAGCGTGGCCAACCTGCGCCTGCGCTCGGTGATGTGCGTGCCGCTGAGCTCGCATAGCAGCGTGCTGGGCGCGCTCTTTGTGGAAAACCGCTCCAGCGCGGGGCTGTTTGGCGACGAACACCTGGAACCCTGCGCTACTTTGCCAGCCAGGCCGGGGTCGCCATCGAAACGCCATCCTGAACGCCGAGCTGGAAGCCCGCGTCAACGCCCGCACCGCCGCGCTCAAAAAAGCCAACGAGCAGCTCGAAGCCGAAATTCAGGAGCGTAAATTGGTTGAAGATGCCTTGCGCGTCAGCGAAGAGCGCTTTCGGTTGCTGGTCCAGAATTCGTCCGATAGCATTTCTGTGCTGGACCGCGAAGGGGTTTACCTCTATGTTAGCCCGGCGGTGACGGGCATCATAGGCACCACGCCACAGAACATGCTGGGGCAACTCGTTTTTGCGCGCATCCACCCAGAGGACCGCGAAACGGTCCAGGCGCGCTATCAGGCGCTCTTGCGGCGACCGGGCCGCGTGGAGCGGCTCACCTATCGCTACCAGCACGCCGACGGCCAGTGGTTGCACCTGGAGGCCATCTGGAACAACCTGATTGACGACCCGCGCGTGCAGGGCGTGGTGGCCAACACGCGCGATGTCACGGAGCGCAAACGTGCCGAAGACACCCTGCGGGAGCAGGAACGCGAGCACTTCAACGAGGTGAGCCAGCTCAAGGACGAATTTTTGCAGATCGTCTCTCACGATCTCAAAACGCCGGTGAGCATCACCCTGGGCTATGCCACGCTCCTGATGGAAAGCCCAGCCCTGACCAACCCCACCGACCAACAATGCCTGGAAGGCATCGTGGCGGCCTCCCGCCGCATGGAAACCCTGATCAACGATCTGCTGGATATTTCCGCCATCAACCTGGGCTTGCAACTCCAGCGCCAGACGGTGGAACTGGGCACCTTTCTGGAAGACGGGTCAAGGAAGCCGCCTTCCCCGCCGAGCAGAAAAACATCCTGCTGACCTACCAGCCCATCCCGCCCCGCTCCCCGCCAGCCTGGACCCCGTACGCATGGGCCAGGTGCTCAACAACCTGCTGTCGAATGCCATTAAATACACGCCAGAGGGCGGCAACGTGACCCTGGGCGCCTCTCAGCGGCAGGGGCGGGCCATCATCACCATCAGCGACACCGGCTACGGCATCCCGGCGGATGCCCTGCCGCACCTCTTTGAAAAGTTCTTCCGGGTCAAGCGCCCGGAACACATGGCAGAAAAAGGGACCGGCCTGGGGCTGGCCATCGTCAAAGGGATTGTGGAGCAACACGGCGGCGAAATCCGCGTGGAAAGCACGCTGGGCGCGGGCACCTCGTTTAGCGTGCTGCTGCCCCTGGAGCCGCTCAGCACGGGCTGATCGTTATCAACAAAAAAAAGGGCGGCCCCCGCATGAGGGCCGCCCCGCCTGGCTCCCTGCCCCTATTGCGGCATCAGGAAGTACAACCCCACCCAGCCTTCCGAAACCCACCCGGTGACCCTCTGGCCGTTGAGCGAGGTTGTTACGCGCCACATGCGCGCCTCGTCGCGGCACTGCGGCCCCTCCACCCCCTGCACTTCCAACCCGGCAGGCAACTGATAGGTCGGGTAGGGGTCTTGCAGGGTCAGGCGCATGGCCAGGGTGCCATCTGGCTGCACAGTGCGGGCCACCATCCCCACGCTAAGCTGCGAGGTGGGCGACCTGGTGCAGACCGGGTGCGCCACCAGATAGGCGAACAGCGCCACGGTTTTCTGAGAAACGAAGCCCGTCAGCGGCGCCTCGCCCTGTTTAATGAGCCAGCGTCCCAGTGTATATACGGAAAGCATCCGGCTGTTCTTCCTCTCATAAAGGAGCGCTGTAAAGGAGCGCTGTGTGGCGCGTCGCACTGCGCCTTGCATGCTAGCACAAAGCGCGCCAGCCTGTGCAGCGCGCCCCTCTTTGTGCAATTTACTAAATGCGCGGATTTTCGAATCGACAGATTCTCACAAAGCCGACCAAACAAAGCTAAAAAAGATTTGCTTTTTGCTTAACCATACGCTAGGATTTTGGCACTTTGTCTGTCTCGTTTGATGTAAGTTTCTTAGGAGTCTTGTTCATGAATCGCTTACGTGTCCTTTTGTTGGGCGTGGTGATCCTCAGTCTGGCCGCTGTGCCGCTGTGGGTCAACGCGCAAGGCCCCGGCGAAGGTGGGATCGTCATCGAAGGCAGCACCCGCACTTCTGCCAACCTGACCTCCTTCCTGCCCATTCGTTGCTCTGGGGTGGACTGCGCCAACCCCGGCGGCCTGATGTTCCCGGCGCTGCTGAACATCAGCCCGGATACGCAGGACGTGGAACTGGGCGTGAACAACAGCCTGGCCACGGACTTCACCATCTCGGATGATGGCCTGACCTACACCTTCACCCTGCGCGACGACCTGACCTGGAGCGACGGCGAACCGATCAGCGCGGAAGACGTCTACTTCTCCTGGCAGGCCTACCAGGCCGGCGAAGCCATGGGCCTCTCCAGCAGCTACGCCGCCGCCGCCCGCGACCTGGTTTCTGCCGAGCTGATCGACGACTACACCATCTCCTTTAGCCTGGAGACCCCCAACTGCCTGGCGCTGGCCCGCATGGCTGTGCCCGCCACCCCGGCACACGTCTACGGCTACAGCGCAGACATGATGGCCGAATTTGACTGGGCCAGCATGATCGACAACGCCTTTGACCTGAACCCCACCGCGACCCACGGCCCCATGCAGTTCGACCGCCTGGAATCCGGCACCGCCATCTACCTGTCCGCAGACCAGAACTACGCGGACGCGATTGACGGCGTGGTCTACCCCGAAGGCTGGGTGATCCTGGATACCCTGGACGAGCCGGTGATGGTCGAGCGCTTCCTGAGCGGGCGCGACAACGAACCGAACTTCCTGCGCGAGCCCGGTGGTGGCGTGCACACCACCCTGCTGGACGCCGCCGCGAGCGATGAAAACGTGGAAGCAACCGCCTTCCCGGGCAGCAAGGGCTTTAAGTACACCGGGCAGCTTGGTGACGTTATGAAGGAAAGCGCCCAACTTGCGCTCAGCCTGGTGCGCCGCCGGGCAGACGAATTGGGCGTCGATAGCAAGTTCTTTGACGAGAACGACATTCACCTGCATGTTCCTGCCGGTGCCGTGCCCAAAGACGGACCCAGTGCGGGTATCACCATGACCACCGCGCTGGCATCGCTGCTAACGGGCCGCCCGGTGCGCCACGACGTCGCAATGACGGGTGAAATTACGCTGAGCGGCAAGGTGCTGCCGTGGGGGCATTAAGGATAAGGTGCTGGCAGCGCACCGCCTGGGTGTAAAAACCATCATCCTGCCAAAGAAAAACGAGCCAGACATTGAGGACATCCCGGAGGAAATCCGCGATCAAATCGAGCTTTGTGCTTGCCGATGAACTGGACGACGATGCTTCAATACCGCCCTGGACACCAGCCTAACCGCCCCCTAGTGCCAAGTGTGCCACCCACTAACGCACCGTG
>JAAUUD010000261.1 GCA_012031655.1 Anaerolineae bacterium
TACCCCGCAGGAACTCAACAGCGCCCTACAAACCATTCATCGCCTTATCCCCTGATACAAAAAAGCGGTTGGTCTGCAAATGCACGACCAACCGCCGCGCACACACGTTTCTTCCCAATCAGGACGCTACATCGCTAGGCGTTGACGCCTTTGCGCGTATCAATATCGCCCTGGTAGCTGATGGCATCGCGCCCGGTTTCGCCTGTGCTAATGCGAACAACCTGTTCCACAGGCAACACAAAGATCATGCCGTCGCCGCGCTCGCCCGTGTAAGCCGCTTTGCGGATGGCCTCAACGGTCGCATCAATGTTGTCATCGCTCAACACAATGCTGATCATCGTTCGTGGCAGCAGCTCCACCACGTAGGTCCCGGTGCGCCATTTGAGCGTCATGCCTACACCGCGCCCGCGCCCGCGGACCTCGGTGATATTCAGCCCGACAATGCCGACTTCGGAGAGCGCGCTCATCACGGAGCTGAGCTTTTCTTTGCGAATGATCGCTTCGATTTTCTTGGTCATGGTTCCCTCACGGTTGGTGCTCAAAATTTTTCAGGAAACAAGCCCCGGAGCAAGCCCCAGGGCCGCAAGCGGATCACCAGCCAGCCGCTAGTCGCCCGCCACCTGCGAGGTCAGGGATTTGTCGGTGCCCATGCGCAGCGAAACCGGCGCGAGGGTCGGCTCGCTGGGGGCGTTGGAGAATTCTGGATAAGCGACCATCCCATGCTCGAACACGTCCAGGCCCAGGATTTCTGCATCGCGCTTGACACGCAGGATGCCCAGCGCCTGGAGTACGGCGAACAGGATGGTTGCGGTCACGCCAGCGTAGGCAGCCACAGCCACCACGCCAATCGCCTGGCTGATGAGTTGGTCGGCACTGCCACCCATCAAAATCCCCTGGATGCCCAGCCCTTCGTTGTCGCCAAAGAGGCCGACCGCCAGCGTCCCCCAGACACCCGCGCCGCCATGCACGGCCACTGCACCAACCGGGTCATCAATCTCCAGTTGCTCCATCAAGGTAACGACCGCATACATCACCACGCCACCAATAGCGCCAATCACGATGGCCGACCCGGCGAAACGACATAGCAGGGCGCCGTGATGGCCACCAAACCCGCCAGTGCGCCATTCAGGCCCCAGGGCAACTGCGGCACACCAGTCATGTACCAACCAATCATCACTGCGGTAAAGGCACCCGCCGCCGCCGCCAGATTGGTGGTGATGAAAATGTGCGCAATGCTGGTTGCATCCGCATTGAGCTGGCTGCCAGGGTTGAAGCCAAACCACCCCAGCCACAGGATGAACACACCCAGCGTGGCCAGCAACATGCTATGGCCAGGGATGGGCGACCCCTCTTTGCCAAAGCGCCCGATGCGCGGGCCCAGGAAGATCGCACCGACCAGCCCCACCCAGGCGCCCGTCGAGTGCACCACGGTAGAGCCGGCAAAGTCATGGAAGGGCGTATCCAGGCCGGCCAACCAACCACCGCCCCACACCCAGTGACCAATCACCGGATAGATGAAGATCGAAATAACGGCGCTGAACGCCAGGTAGCCCAGGAACTCGGTACGCTCTGCCATCGCCCCCGAAACGATCGTGGCCGCAGTCCCGGCAAAAACCAATTGAAAGAAGAAGAACGCGAGCATCGGCACGGTCAGGAAGTCATAGGCTGCCGCAAATTCATCCTGAAAGCGCTCGCTCAGGAAGAACCATTCGGTGCCAAAAAAGTCGTTACCACTGCCGAACATGATGCCAAAGCCCACGGCCCAATAGGCCAGTGAGGCAATGGTAAAGTCGAACAGGTTCTTCATCAGGATGTTGACCACATTCTTGGAACGCACGAACCCGGCCTCGACCAGTGCGAAGCCCGCCTGCATAAAGAAGACCAGCGCCGCCGCCAGCAGCATCCAGACGGTATCCACATTGGCGGTTAGCGCCGCCAGTTGAGCCGCCATCTCTGCGTTGGCATCCACGGCTTCCACAGCAGCTTCGGCTTCAGCTGGCGCGGCTTCTTCCCCCGCCGCGTCATCACCGTCGCCATCCTGCGCATACACCGAAAATGCAAATGCCCCCAGCAACGCCACCATCAGCGCTGTTAGGCACACCTGCCGCAACAGACGAATACGCTTATACATGCCCCTACCTCCTGCTTTCCATCAACGTTCAGAAAGATGTGCGCTAGTGTAGGGCACCTGCGTCAGAGAAACATCGTCATTCACACCACAATTGATCCGATGGTTTTGGATGATTTCACCAAGGTTTGGCTAGCTGCGCGCAAAATGCACAACGCGCAAACAGGGCCACTGAGCAAAATGTGCAAGGTTCGTGCTATGGGGTGCGGTCGCGCATCAAAAAGCCCCAGCGGAGCCAGGGCTTGAGTGCAGGTGACCTTTAGCCTGTGCTACAGGTTAAACGTCTTCAGCAGATGATAGGCGCGCAAGGCCAGATGCAGGTTCAGGTGGACGTTGGCATCGTCCATATCCAACTGGGTGATTTCTGCAATCCGGTTCAGCCGATAGACCAGCGTGTTCCGGTGGATGTTAAGCTCTTTGGCGGTTAGGCGCATGTTGCCATTGCTGCTAAAGTACGCATCCAGCGTGATAAGCAGGTCGCTTTTGTGCTGCTCGTCATAGTCCAGGATGGCCGAAAGCCAGTTACGGCAGAAGTTACGCAGCTGCTCCGGAGAAACACCCAGTAACAATTCGTACAGGCTCAGGTCCCCGAAGAAGGTCACACGGGGTTCCGTCCAGAGCTGGTCACTCAGCGCCAGCGCTTTTTCCGCCTCTTTGAAGGACTCCCGCAAGGCGGATAAGCCCAGCGTGGGGCGCCCCACCCCGCACGAAACAAAGCCGGAGGGAGCGTAATCCTGCAAGCGCAGCCGCAGCGCTTCGGTATTCTGCTTCATGCGCAGGGTGTGCTGTGCGTCATCAATGGGCAGCAGCAGCACAGTACGGTCAACATACTGCCCCACCAGCCCTTCAACCCGCCGATAGCGCAGTTCCTGGCGCACGATTTCAGTCATCCGCTCCGGGGCGAATTGCGTTTCGTGGCGCGTGGCCCCTTCCGGCGGTACCCACCGAAACACCACCACAGCATACAGCATATTGGGCTGAAAGCCGTTGCGTTCGGCGCGCAGGCCCAACGCGGGGTCCTCCATGGGCCGCTACCCAGCCAGACCTGGATCCAATCGCCGCGCACCCGCTCCATGGCCACTTCCACAGCACGCTGCTTGGCCAGCTCCATGCTGCACACCGAAGCACCACGCATCAGGGCGATCATGTCGAACTCGTCCAGCACTTCTTGCTCTTCGACCAAGGCCGAAATGTAGCCAACCTTCTGTCGTTCCATCACCAGAGGCATGGTCAACATATTGCCCAACCGATAGGTGCCATAGACACTGGGTTGCTGAGCCAGGTTGCTCTCAAAGCGGCGCACGATGTCCACATCATTGAGCACGGTCAACTGCCGTTCCCAGCGAGCGGTGGTGATAGGGGGCAGGCCCCGCGCCAGCGTCAACCCAGAGCGGTCGTGCACAATCACCGAACGGTCCATCCAGCCGGCCAGCGCCTTGACCACCGCCGTCAACCCCCGATTACTGATGGAGTGACGCATCAGCTCCTCCTGGAGCTCGGCAGCTTTCTGCTCCAACTGAGCCTGATAGTCCATGATAAGCCGCAGCACGTCGCGTTCTACCTGGGCGGCATCTACGCTATCGGGCAGGCTAATCACGGCAATACGGTTTTCGGCGGCGGCTTCCAGCGTTTGCACATCCACGCTGGCCTGAATGCCCACTGCTTGCGCCTGCACCTGGGCCAGCGCCCCAATCATCTTGGCCAGTTCGCGGCCTGGCTCGCGAAGGCGCTTGATGGTGGACTGTGGCACCAGCGCCAGTTCGCCCGCCTGCGGCCCGGCGTTGGTGACCGCCTGGCTCTTCAGGATGCGCGCCCAGGTGATTTTGACATCTCCGCTACCACTGACCAGATAGCTCCCGCGCGGCAAAGCGTGCTGGATGAGCTTGTTCAGCGGCACCGAGGTTTGTGGAAAAGCGGCGACAGCCATGCTCTTTGACCCTCCTATGACCGTAACGGCACGATTTTCACAAACCGACGCTGCAATACGCGCGCCTGAGACAGCGCCGAATTCGGTCGGCATCCGCGTATTGGTCGGTGCGCTCTAATGCACTGATGTAGTGCCACAGCAACTCGCGGATCGAGGCTATGTCTTGCTCCTCCAGCGCTTTGATGGTCACCTGCGCCCCCAGCGCCAGGCGCCGTTGCAGCGCTGCCTCATCAAAGCCCATCTCTGGGCTGAGGTGCTGGTAAACCGCTCCGCCGGTCATGCCTGCGCACAGGTAAGGGCCGGGGTCTCCCATAATGAGCACGCGTCCAGCGGTCATGTATTCGCAGGCAAAGCCCTTCAGGTTGGCTTCGGCGCCAATGATGCCCCGGCTATCATCAATCCGCTGGGTAATCTCGCCACCGAAAATCACATCCGCGCCAGAGAGGCGAATGCAAGCACGGGAGTCGGCGTTGCCCTGCACAATCAGCACGCCCCCGGTTGCCCATAAGCAAAGCTCTTGCCACGCTGCCATCCACGCGCAAACCCTTGTGGTTCAGGCCCTTCATCACGGCCACCTGCCCGCCGCTGATGCTCTTGGCGGTTCCATCCTGCGCTCCGCCTTCCACCAGCACATCCATCTTGGCCGTGGTAAAGGCTGCAAAGCCATTCCCGCCGATGGACGAAGGGCCAAAATGCAGGTGCACAGTATCCACCATCCCGTAGAGGTCCGGGCGGCGCACCAACTCCCCAGCCAGGTGAGCACCCAAGGCGCGGTCCTGGGCCATCACGTGGTCAGCGTAGGTCACTTCGCGCTCGCCATCTTCGATGGCTTCCGCCACCAGCCCAGTGAGCAGGGTGGTCAGGTTGTTGCGTGGGCGCGTCAGGCGGCGCCCCACCCCCGTTTCATGGGCCAGAAAGTCGCGCGGCTGGGCGGGTTCCAACAAAGGCGCCAGGTCCACTAAAGCGTGGCACTCAACCTGCTCCAGCAGGTCGGCCCGCCCAACCAGGTCCTGCGCCCGCCGGAAGCCCAGCGCGGCAACGATCTGCTGCATCTCCTGCCCCAGGGTCTGGAAGATGCGCACCATGCCATCCACCGAGGGGTCGTACTCCCGTGGGACGAAACTCTTCAGGCCCTTGTCCTGGGCTTCTTCCACGGTGGTAATGTGGGTCGTAATGCCCACGTGGCAGGTGCCTTCGTGGCACTTGCGGCAGATGGTGCAGCCAATGGCAACCATGGCCATCGTCGCAAAGCCCACCCGGTTCGCGCCCAGCAACAT